>NZ_QQPQ01000021.1 GCF_003346715.1 Oceanispirochaeta sp. M1 | reverse complement strand
CGGCTCTATCATAGACTGTTGACGTAAAAGATATTGTCGTATCTTGAGTTGGCTCGACAGCAAGACTGCTGATCAATTGAGTCTTGGAATAAGATTTAATTGATCCTGCCTCTTCAAGATCCACGCTGTTCGTAGCGATTAAGACTGTAGGAACGGACAGATCACGTGATGAACTGGCTGCCACTGAAACTGTAGTATCATCCTTGGCAAATAGCGAATTGGAACTGTTATTTCCAGTGACTGTAAAACTTACTATAGGAGCACCGCTGTAATACATCACATTTTTAGTTGACGCATCACGATAACCATCAGAATCAAGATCAGATTCATCATCTCTAGAAATATTACTATTACCCGCTTTATCCAGGATGCTTATTTCAAAGTCTATGTAATCATCAGAACCAGCAACACCTGTTGTAGTATAATCAGATGTCATAGATGTTCCATCTCCAAAATAGGTAGTAGGAGATTCAGTAGAATTATTGATTTTGACAAAACTACCACTTGTATCAATTCCAGATACAGCTTCTACGATTGTAAAGTCTAATTCAACCTTTTCGTTCTCTTTTGCATAAGCTGTAAAGGTAGTATCAGGAGTTGTAAACTCAGTAACGTTTATTATAGGAGCCACAGTATCAAGAGTAAAATTTATTGATGTCTCATTAAAGTTTCCTGCCTCATCATATACCCGAAGCGTAAGAGTATTACTTCCTTGTGAAGTATCCGTCTTGTAATCCGTATAGTCGAGAGAATTGGCACTCAGGTCATCAGCACTGAGACCAGACCCAGAAAAGCTACCAATGGTATATTGATAACCGCGATAATTATCATCCAAATCATCCAGAGTATCTATGCCAGGATTACCATCATCAACATTGAGTGATATATCTGTATCCGTATCATTCGCATAACTATTGATATAAGTCGTCAGGCCATCCACAACGATTCCATCAGTGACAATAGTATCAGTATCTGTAAATGCAAGGGTTAAATAACTGATCTCGGGTACATCATTATCATAAGTAATAGAGCTATCACTTACAGAGAGATCATTACCGGCTCTATCATAGACTGTTGACGTAAAAGATATTGTCGTATCTTGAGTTGGCTCGACAGCAAGACTGCTGATCAATTGAGTCTTGGAATAAGATTTAATTGATCCTGCCTCTTCAAGATCCACGCTGTTCGTAGCGATTAAGACTGTAGGAACGGACAGATCACGTGATGAACTGGCTGCCACTGAAACTGTAGTATCATCCTTGGCAAATAGCGAATTGGAACTGTTATTTCCAGTGACTGTAAAACTTACTATAGGAGCACCGCTGTAATACATCACATTTTTAGTTGACGCATCACGATAACCATCAGAATCAAGATCAGCTTCATCATCAATAGTAATACTACTATTTCCTGCTTTATCCAGGATGCTTATTTCAAAGTCGATGTAATCATTGGAACCAGCAACACCTGTTGTATTATAATCAGATGTCATAGATGTTCCATCTCCAAAATAGGTAGTAGGAGATTCAGTAGAATTATTGATTTTGACAAAACTACCACTTGTATCAATTCCAGATACTGCTTCTACAATTGTAAAGTCTAATTCAACCTTTTCGTTCTCTTTTGCATAGGCTGTATAGGTAGTACCAGGAGTTGTAAACTCAGTAACGTTTATTATAGGAGCCACAGTATCCAGAGTAAAAATTATTGATGTGTCATCAAAGTTACCTGCCTCATCATATACCCGGAGCGTAAGACTATTACTTCCCTCTAAAGCATCCGCCGAGTAAGTCGAATAGTCGATAGAATCGGCATTAATGTCATCAGCACTGGTTTCAGATCCAGTAAAGCTACCAAAAGTATATTGATAACCGCGGAAATTATCATCCAGATCCAACAATGACGTGCCGCCACTGCCATCATTAACACTTAGTGATATATCTGTATCCGTATCATTCGCATAACTATTGATATAAGTCGTCAGGCCATCCACAACGACTCCATCAGTGACAATAGTATCAGTATCTGTAAATGTAAGGGTTAAATAACTGATCTCAGGTGCATCATTATCATAAGTAATAGAGCTATCACTTACAGAGAGATCATTACCGGCTCTATCATAGACTGTTGACGCAAAAGATATTGTCGTATCTTGAGTTGGCTCGACAGCAAGACTGCTGATCAATTGAGTCTTGGAATAAGATTTAATTGATCCTGCCTCTTCAAGATCCACGCTGTTCGTATTTATTGAGATCGTAGGAGTAACCAGATCACGTGATGAACTGGCCGCCACTGAAACTGTTGTATCATCCTTAGCAAATAGCGAATTAGAACTGTTATTTCCTGTGACTGTAAAGCTTACTGTAGGAGCTCCACTGTAATACATCACATTCTGGACAAATTCTGTATATCCAGCCGGAGGACTATCATAATTTTTACTAACATAGGTTGAAGAATTATCCAAACGATCTGAAACTATAACTATAACAGGTACATATTCATCACTGTCAGAGCCACCAGACCAATTATCAGATATAAATTCATAGTCTCCGGAATCAGTAGCAATATTAGTTTGTGGAATTCCACCAATGCTTGTTTCAATATTCAGATCATCATCTTCACTAATAAGGTCATTAGCAGAGAATCTCAGGGTTAAATCATGAGTTTCTTTACTATAAAATGGATACTCGTCATTACTACTCTCAAAAGAGACAGAAGAAATATCAGGAGCTGTACTATCCTCTTCCAAAAGACGTCGTAAAGATGTTGAGACTCCATTCGTAGCTGTTGCTTTAATATCTATGTATGTCTCTTCAAGCGGATCATAATCTACATCTGCAAGAAGAGTAGTAAGATGACTCTCAATATCGATTGCAAAGTCAACTGTTTCTCCATTAACAACTGTATCAAAGGTCACTCCCACAGCCGTTACTCCTGATGTAATTTCCTCATAATCAGTACCAGATGTACCGTTTGTCAGCTTAAAGACAAATTCACTAAGATCATCTTCATCCTCAATCATACCACCAGTAATAATATCTGCATTTCCATTATCCGAAAAATATCCGTAAATACCATCATCAACTGAAGAGGGAGTAATATTAGGCCCTATTTTATTTTCTGTTATATAAACTGTTTCCTCAACTTCATGACCATTCTGATCTTCAATGGTCAGATTGAAAAGAATGGACCCTTTATCCTCCAGGTTATCATTTACACGAACAACCGCAGTAAGGGTATTTGTGACAGGATCAAAGATATTATCTGTGACATAGTCTTCAGAAGCAAATCCATCAATTGATCTCTTATAAACTCCTTCTGCCGTATCGTAATAAGTTAAAGTTTCACCTGAGTATGAATCTACATAGCTTGTAGTTTTATCCAGAAACAGGGTTCCGATGATAGAGTCGGCTAAACTCCACTCAATACTTATAATTTCACTGCTTGATAGTTTATCTGAACTAGAATTTCCGATTTTACAACTGATCCAGAGGAATTCACTGGCCAGGTATCTATTAGATTTATCATCCTCATCTGTGATACTTAATTCGAACCAGGGACCTTCATTTTCAAAGAGGGTTATACTCTCCTGACTGGAATTACTATTTCGGTCTGTAGCAGTTATTGTGACAGATATCAAACCGCTTAATATATTAGGTTCTATTGTAGAAATTGAAAAAGAAGCAAGTCCTGTCTCAGGATCATAATTTATTAAGTCAGAACCTCCCTCTTCATCCTGAGTAACAATACCATCAGGACTTATGAGAATTCGTCCTCCGCGAAAATCATCATTTGAAACAGAAAATTCAACTGTAGAAATATCGCCTTTCTCATCATTTTCATTTTCAGCATCATCTTTGATTTGAATCTCAAACTCAACAACTGACAGGTACTCAGCATTTCCTGAAGGACTATAAATCTCAATAACAGGAGCAATCGAATCCTGCGCCGAAGTGACAATATCCTCAGTCAGCGGTTCGGGACAGGAAACAAAGAGCAGAGTAAGAGCTATGGTGGCGGTCAATATTAAATACTTTTTCATAACGGACCTTCCTTTCACCCTTCTACTGCTGTGGTGGTTCCATCCTCGGAGAGGTAGGAATACTGTCTGAGCAGTGCAGGGTCAAGTTCTTTCAGCTGATCTGCATAATCAGCCGATTTATCGAAATTCTGTAATTCGTAGTAACATCTTGCCAGGTTGAGAACAATGCGGGAGTAAGCAGCCGATGAGGTTCTGGAGCGGGAGAGATAATCCTGTTCAACATTGTGATACAGGCGAAGTGCATTCTGATACTGTCCCTTAAGGAACATGATATTAGCCAGGTTGACCTTGGAGGGAAGATAGTTTCTGTCCAGAGCCAGGGCATAGTTGAAAGCCTGTTCGGCTCTGTTGTATTCGCCGAACTTTGTACAGATTGTACCCAGGCTGTTGTAACCGCTCTTGCTGTCTTTCTCACGAGCCTGCTGGTCATAGTAGGCGATAATCTTATTCACCAGCTGACCAATCTCCTGATCAACGGCTCTGGCGATAGAGGCTTTTTCACCATACTGCAGTCCCAGGTCAGTCTCTTTCAGACCTACAGGACGGAATATCTGCTGGGCCTCTCTTGTTCTATAGAGCCCTCTCTTTTCAGTTTCATTCTCATACTTGTTGAACTCTTCGGCCCCTACTTCCCAGGCCTGTTCAAAACCGGATGTCCCGATCAGGGTAATTTCCACGGGAACCCAGAGTTCACCGTCAATATTCAGTGTTCTTGATTTATCGGGGTGGATCTGCTGGAAGTTTTTTGCCTCTTCCTTGGTGTTGAAGGCGGCATAAATATGTCCGGGAGTTGTGATAAAGGAAGTCTCGATACCTACAGATTCCAGAAGACTGCAGTACAGAGCTGTCAGGTCATCACAGTCACCGGTTCCTCTTTTCAGGGTGTTTCTCGGCAGACTGACCTTGTCTATTACAAAAGGATCTTCCTGAGCGGCATCAAAGGGAGATGTCGGATCCTTCTGGTAGATACATCCGATTTCTGTCAGACCGTAGAACATCTGCAGTCCGATCTGAAGGGACTCATTGAGACCCGGGTTCACAACATCCCGCGCACTCTGACGAACAAAACTGGCATAGTTTCTAAGTGCTGAATCGGAGGGAGTAATATAGGCAGCCATTTTTCGGTCGTCATCCCAGGTCAGAGATTCTTTATCGTAGAGGTCATAGGATACGGTCATCATCTGACGTCCTATATTTCCACGGGCGGAATAGTCGATAGAGAGTTCTGCAGTCAATGGAGAAATACCTTCTATGGAAAAGACTTCCTGATTATAAGCAGCATAGATATCGACATCCACGGATTCTCCGGGGGCAATCTCTGCAATGGAGTCGGACTTGGTGGGAGCATCCATAAATCCGGCCTGCATAAAATTGATATTCACATCATTTATGGGGAATTTCTCTGTATTGGTCAGCTCAATTTGGCCTATAGGATTATTTGAATAATAACTCTGCATGGACGCAAACATGGGGGGCAGTTCAAATTCACCAAAACGGATACTCTTTATTTCCGCCCTGGGATCATCCGGGTCGGTTCCAATCCTGTAGGCAACACCGAATCCCAATCCGAATGATAGGCCGTTAAATCTTTCAAGGGCAGAGAAGGAGCGCTGATATCGCAGAGTGGGATGAAAACTGAGACTGAAGTTGTAGGAAATATTAAAGGCTGCTGATCCTCCGGCCCCCGCCAGGAACTCCAGGGCGCCCCTGGGTTCATTATACTGGGTATCAATATTGGGATATACAGCCTGTCCCAAGCCGAAATAGAGATCTCCACCGACCTCAATCTGTTTACTGAATTTATGAATATAAGAAGCACCGAGAACCCCGTAATAGATGTTATGGGAAAATGTCTCTGCATCCCCCGTATCACCGGCTTTCAAAGGAGCGACAATCTGAATACCCAGCCCTGCGAATGGTTGGATTTGAGGAATGGACTTAAATGAGTAAGTACCCTTCAGATTGAAATCGTTGATTCGATATTCTTCATCATATGTAATCTTAATGGGACTTATGCTCTGATATTCAAGTCCGACCGCAATAGGACTGCGGTACTTATTGTTGTAGTTAATCCCGTAAGTTCTGACAGCGCCGGTAGTTCCGACAGGCTCCGGGACTGCCTCCTGAGAAGACAAAGAACCCGTGAGAATCATTACGAGACTGATAACTGAGAGATAGAATCTGTGCTGGGAGGACATAATGTTCTCCTCCTGTTCTTCTTATAGTATACATCAAAATACCACAGATTCGTGATTCATAGATATAATAATATTCACAAAAAAATCCATCAGAACCGTTAATATTGAATTTAAATTCAGTAATCAGAGAAAAGTTCGGGGAGAATCCACATTCCGGGGGTAATCTGATACACTGACGGCTATGATAATAACCCTTCTCGGCACCGGAACCTCCCATGGAATTCCCATTGCCAACTGTGACTGCTCCGTTTGTACATCGGAGATTGAAGAAAACAAACGTTACCGCTGTTCAGTATGGCTGCAGCATAACGGAACAAACCTGATTATTGATACATCTCCCGAATTCAGACTCCAGACTGTGCGCAGTGGAATTAAAGATATTGACGCTGTTCTTGTCACTCATGCCCATGCAGATCACCTCCATGGTATAGATGACCTGAGACCCTTCAGCTGGAAAAAGAAAATTCCTATATGGGCCCAGCAGGATGTATGTGATGAAATTGAAGCCCGCTTTCCATATATCTTCACCCCTCCTGTACAAGAGGGCGGCGGAACACCAAATATCAGCTTAAAGACAATTGATACGAGCCGTGAATTTCAAGCTGGAAATATAACGGTAAGACCTATACCTATATTTCATGGGAAGATAAGAATTCTGGGATATCGATTCGGAAAATTTGCCTATTTGACTGACTGCAGTGCTGTATCTGAAGAATCTGCAAAATTACTGATGGGCCTGGATACTCTGATCCTGGGCGCTTTAAGGAATGAACCCCACGAGACTCACTTCTCAATTCCCGAGGCTTTGGAATTTATAAAAAAAATAAGCCCCATAAGGGCTTATCTGACACATTTAAGTCATGATGTCGATCATTTCCAGTTAAAGGCTGCTCTTCCCGAAGGAATAGAACCAGCCTGGGACGGTTTACAAATAAACATCCCTGAATAACTAAATATGAAAGTAGTAAAATTAAGCTTTTACTACTTTCCCTGCCTTAAGACAGCGGGTACAGATTTTCATGGACTTTGGTGTACCATTAATAAGAGCTTTTATCTTAAGAAGGTTAGGTTTGAAAGTTCTTTTAGACTTTACACCGATATGCTGACCGGCTCCACCTTTTTTCTTGGGAAGACCCTTTCTGGGTACACTGTGTCCCGCAACGGTACCTTTTCCACAGATTTCACATTTTCGAGACATATCTATCCTACCTTTGTTTTCATATTAATTGAGCGATCTGAAATATATCAAATAGAAAAAACTATGTAAAGTCGAAAACCACCTAATATTCGGTGAATTCCAATTTTCATCAAACTTTAATGCAATTCCTTATGCAGTGGGAAGAAATTTCCTGCTTTCAGACCCCATTTTGCAGAGAGCCAATCTTCAATAACCTCAGCCCAGACCTGGAAACCTGCACTTCCAGCTCCAATCCCCCTTTCCAGAAGATCTCTTTGTGCCGGATATTTCCCCGCCAGAGAGCTCATTCGGGGTCCAAAATAGCCTGGAGCCTCTACTGATCTCTGCTGCATTAAATATGCCTGAAATTCATTAATCATAAGATCCTCTTCTTCAGGATCATATCCATACCATCCCAGAAAGAATCGCCACATTGCCCTGTCATCCTCATGGAGAGATTCCCAGAGTTCTCTTACAAACTCCCTGTATTCAAAGGATATAAAGTAGATTCCATGGGATGATTCGTGTACAAAAAAGCGATATCTCAGGTCATCAGGGGATTCCCTTGATATGGAAAGGACTGCTCCCTGCCCGGGTGACAGGATTCCACCGTCATTCTCAATTAGGATTCCCCTGCTGATCAGCAGATTCCTCAGCAGTGCTTCCTCAGGATAAATCGTAAAATCCCTCTCCTGCACCAGATTATAGAAATCCGCCAGATCATAGGGTCGGTAATCATGGGCATTCCAGGCATGCTTCCCCTCAAGTTCAGCATTACTGAGCAGCTTTCCCTTATAACCTTTCTTTTCAACAAAAAAGGCCAGTCTTCTGAAAAAACGGTTTTGCACATCATAGTCAAGGCAATCCAGAATCAGGATCTCCGGAAACGAAGACCAGTTGTAAATCTCAAAGTTCTCATTCCGCCATGTGGATAAGGAACGATTGAGAATTTGAGCTCCGCTCCTGACAATTGGATCTGGAAAGGCAGGCTCTTCCACTGCCTGAAAAGAGAGATAATCGGGACCGGAGGATGAAGAGAGGGTCAATGTTGCTGAGTTATCCTGAGGAAAGGGAAAGTGAAAACTTCGCCGTCCCTCAAAAGATTCAAGCCTGTATTTCTCACCATCTTTATCCTGAATGCTGATAATGTCCCTGTTATCCAGAGTTATACTCAGTTCTTTCCCTTCGGGATTTATGGAGGGGAGACTCAGAAGATATTCATCTGGCCTGTCCAGAAATACTGTTATTTCTGTTGCACTATTCAACGAGAGATAAGGACTGAGAGAATATTCCTGGGTCAGAGGCATATTTATAGATCTGACAGCTTTACCTTCAGGGATGATCAATGTAAGGATCTGCTTTTCTTCAGATACCGGCAGATTGAGCTCTGCCGTTTCATCTCCCATATCTATAGTCAGTTGTGCCTTCTCTGTCCGGGGAAGAAAAAGATAGAGACTGCAGTCTTCCAGAGGAGGAAAAAAACTCTTTTCCCTGCTGTTGAGACCGGGGTGATGCTTTGCCCCATCCTTCATCAGATAGGGAGTGGTTGTCCGTTTACTTTCAAAGTCCCTCTGCTCTTTCCTGATTGAATAGGAAGATACTTCCTCAGCAGGGAGGTAAGTTGAAAAAATGAGGAGGATTCCCAGTATATATAAATAACTTCTATTCATAGTCTATAGTCTTTTATAATATAAGATGATCATACGGTAAAGGTGGACAGGAAGATGAAAAGCGTCTATATGACAGCATTATGCCCGGAAAAGGGTGCAGACGGGGATCTCAAAAGATACCAGATATCCTGTACCGAAGATTTCGGATGGCATTCTCCCCTCCCCCTTATGGTTCCCCTGGCTCTCTGGTCAGCATCATTCCCTAGAGACCGTGTGAATAGTGCCGAACTGAAAACACTCCCCCCTCTGAAACTGACAGGTCCTGTTTTAAAAGAGGACAATATTATTCTGCAGATGAAGGACAGAAAAGAGTTTGAAAACTCTGTAATGTTCAGAGAAATACACGGTAAAAACATCCCCCCTCAGGAGAAAGTCTCTTTTATTAATTGGGAGGGGCTTCTGTTGCAGCCCGGAAGAATTGAGGCAGCCGGCCAGTTTCAAGCCAAGAATCAGCAGATTGAAAAAATCTTTCAATTCCCCAGCTGGCAGCTTGGTCTGTATAAATTAAGATATGATGAAACAAGAAATTGGTGGGAAGATCTAAGCCTCACAAGCCTCTGGAAAGTTCGAAAACCCTCGTAATAGTATAAAAGAACAGGCTTAGATCCTAATATTCTTAGCCTATCCTCATATTTTTCTTGATAATTCATGGTGTTTCTGTTAAAAAAGATATATGGATAAAAACATTAAACTCACACCCAGCCTGGAAGATTATCTTGAAGCGATACTTCAGCTTGAAGAAAAAAATCGGGTTGCCAGAGTAAAAGACATTGCAGAAAAACTTTCTGTACAGATGCCTTCCGTTACGGGTGCATTAAAGAATCTCAAATCAAAAGGGATGATTGAGTATGAAAAAAATTCATTTATCAATCTGACTGACCAGGGTAAGGTTCTAGCCAAAGCCGTATTGAAAAAACATACGATTCTTCTCCGCTTTCTGGAACAGACTCTTTTTCTCGCACCTGAAAAAGCGGCTGCAGAAGCCTGCCGGATTGAACATTCCATTGATCAGGAAACAGCAAAACGTCTGGAGAACCTGAGCAGCTACCTCACTAAGAACTTTTCAGATAAAGATCTTGAAAAAATAATTCTGGGATAGACATGAAAAACTTTAAATCAAAAATTCTCAGCCAGAAATCCATAGCCCTCGGGTATATGGAGATGAAGTTCAGCTGGCCTGAAGACTGTGAGACACCCAAAGCGGGACAGTTTCTGACAATCAAAATCCAGGAACAGCCCATACCGCTGCTTCGCCGCCCCTTCGCTCTGTCCGCTTATAACCAGGAAGAAAAATCAGCTTCCATCATCTATCAGGTGAGGGGAACCGGAACAGAAATTCTTTCTTCCATGAAAGACGGAGAGACTCTTGATGTACTGAGCCCCCTGGGTAACAGTTTCACCATGCCGAAAAAAAAAGAGACTCCCCTCCTGGTTGCCGGAGGAATCGGCCTCGGCCCCATCCTCTATTTTGCAAGAGAACTGGATAAGGCCGGATACAGCCCCATACTGGTTTTCGGTTGCCGGGATAAATCATTGATCCCCGACCTTCCTCCTCTTAAAAACGGGAGGATTCAATTCTGTACAGATGACGGTTCTGAAGGATTTCACGGTAGTTCAGTGGATTACCTGAACTGTCTGGACTCTTCTGAGTTGAAAAATGCATATGTCTACAGCTGCGGACCCACAGGAATGCTGAAAGCCTGTCATAACTTTGCAGTTTCAAAAAACATTCCCAGCGAAACAGCCATGGAAGAGATGATGGCCTGCGGTGTGGGAGCCTGTATGGGCTGTGTGGTGGAACTGGCCGAAGGTCAGGAGAAACAGTATGCCCGGGTATGTAAAGACGGCCCGGTATTTCAATCCAGGATAATCAAATGGACCTGAGTATTAAGATAAAAAACAAAACCCTCCCCAACCCTGTGGGAGTAGCTTCGGGAACCTTCGGTTACGGAGAAGAGTATGCTCCCCTCACAGATCTTTCCAAACTGGGAGCCATCTATACAAAGGCAGTAACAGTAGAACCCCGTCCGGGAAATCCCCTGCCCCGTCTAGTTGAGACTCCTGCGGGGATGATCAATTCCATCGGCCTTGCCAATGTAGGAACCAAAGGCTTCCTTGAAGAAAAGATCCCCTTCTTAAAGACTCTCAGCTGCCCTGTCATCCTGAATGTAGCCGGGAGTCTGGAAGAAGACTACGCCGAAGTTATCCGCAGAGTCGATTTTCAGGATGCCATATGGGGATATGAAGTAAATATTTCCTGCCCCAATGTCAAACATGGAGGCCTCGCCTTCGGAACCGACCCTGTTCAGGTGGAAAGATTAACTTCAACTCTTAGAAAACTGACAGACAAACCTCTTATCATGAAACTGACTCCCAATGTTACAGACATAACTGCCATTGCCAGAGCCGCAGAAGCCGGGGGTGCCGATGCTGTTGCCTGTATCAATACTGTAATGGGCATGGTTGTGGACATTCATAAAAGAAAACCTGCTATCCCTGCAGGAACAGGAGGTCTTTCCGGACCTGCCATCAAACCTGTAGGTATAGCTGCGGTCTACCGAGTAAGCAAAGCGGTTAATATCCCGGTCATCGGACTGGGAGGTATTATGAATGCAGATGATGCAGTCGAATACCTTTTGGCCGGAGCCTCGGCTCTGCAGATTGGAACTGCAAACTTCATAGACCCTGACACATCAGGAAAAGTCCTTGCGGGAATCAAGAAATATATGAGAGAAGCCGGTTTCACAAAAATAAGCGACTTTCACGGCTATTTCTAGATTCAATCGATGGAAACGGGAAAATGAGCCACTTTAGCCGCCCGTTTCCGTTGAGAAATCCCTAATAAGAGTTATAATCTAAGAGATATAAGCCACAAGAAAAGAGGTTTCCTATGAAACGAATTGCTTTTTGTCTGCTTATGTCTCTCACTTTGCTCTTCTCTACAAGCTGTCGTAAAAACCTGATGGATCTAAATAACTCAATGGATGGAAGCCTGAGTGTTTCTGTCGCCGTCAACCGCAGCCTCTACCAGGGAGAATATCTCCAGGATAGTAGCGGCCGTTTTGTCGGACCCACCAACGAATCAATAAGCCTCAGTTATGTTGTAGGTGAACAGGAATATACCACTACTCTGGAATTAGAACTCAATACCGATGGTGAAAATCTGACTGGAACGGCAACTCTAACGGGGCTCCCTGTGGGAGTAGAGGGTGTGGTCAATGTCTCCACATTCAACGCAGCCGGTGAGATTCTCTGTGATGGTGAGGAAACCTTGGTTCTTGCCTCCGGGGAGAACCAGACAACCATTACTCTGAGTATTTCAGAATCGTGTCCTTATCTGGAAATTGGCAATCCTGCTGAATATATAAACGGTCTGATTCAACCGGGAGCTGTATACTATCTGGAGCTTCCTGATTTGGTGGCTGGAGCTGAATATGAGATGTATATCTATCAGGAAGTAGAGAGCCCCGAACCTCCGCTTATGTCAGTAATTACAACATCAGGTGTAATCCTGGACTCTCAAGAGATTCAAGGCAGTGATTATGGTGTGCTGAGTTTTACTCTACCTTCAGATTCGACAGGAGCGGTTGTCTGTTTTTACAATCCTCATGATTATTCTGTTCCCGGATTGATATGGATTGATCGGCTAAATGAATTCACTAGTGTTACTTTTTCTACACAGGAAGGGGATCTTGATTCAAATGCAAAATACTGGAGAGTGGTTGGTGGGTATGATAAACTGCTATCTACTGATCAGCAGGCTTCATCAGACGTAGCAGACTTAGGAGGTCTTCGGGAATCGAGTGATGGTGGATCAATCTGGACACTACATTCCCTGATCAGTAAATCAATTGGAACAGATACAAGCTTTCCTGCCAGAGTGGCTGATATAGATTACATAAATGGACTTGTGTACTGTCTTATCGATCAGAGACTGACAAGCTCAACATCTCCTCCTTTTGATGATATAGGAGTGGCCGTATACAATGCAGCAGATGGGTCTGCTGCCAATCAATATACCCAATGGCAAAATACTAATACTGAACATAATTCTCCTATAGAAAATTACAGGATCGCAGTTTCTGGCAGCACAATATTCATTGCTTACCTCACCGCTGCAAATAACTTGGAACTGCTGGCTGGATCAGGTCCTGACTCTCCGGACAAAGGAACCTTATCCGTCCCCGGCTTCACAAGCAACCCTACTATCATTGATGAACTTCAAGTCTGTGCTTTAGAGGACGATTTGTATATCTATGCAGACAAAAATGTTTATAGATGGACTGCAGGATCAGGAGCTCTGGATCTGGTTTTTTCTCTGGACAACGGTACTACGGAGTATTTTAGATACTTATCAGTCTACCGTAACAAATATATAGTAGCCTCCAATGCATTAGAATCCTACCTCTATATACCAGATGATGATTTACTTGTTCCTCTTGTCGAGTATGCTGAACTTCAAAGTTATGTAAATCCTGCGGTATACACGATATCGCAGGCAGCTGTAGCCTCAGAAAATTACTTTTTTTATTTCACAACACTTAGAAATGTAGGTGATTCATCCCTATTCAGCATCAGCTTATCTGTCCAGGGAAATGGCGGATATAGGCAAATAGGAGAAGTAACTCTAACATCAAGTCTTCCTGCTGAACTTGGAGAAGATTATATTCTGAAAAAAATTATTGCTGATGAAGCGACTGGGGAAATTTATGTATGTGGAATACATAATCCTGAGGGTTATGGATATTTTCTCTACAATTATGACATGCAATAATTAAAGTATGACCGAGGGACAAATATCCCTCAAAGGACAGCTCCCACAGTCGGGCTTCCGTGCGTGGCAGTACTTTCTCCCATGAAGGTTCACCGTCATGGAAAAATCTGACTGAATCTCCTTGGGAATGGCTTTAGACAATTGCTTTTCAATCTTTTCCGGTTCAGTGAATTTGGTAAAACCCAATCGCTTACTTACACGCTTGAAATGAGTATCCACGATAATCGCCGGCTGATTGAAAATATGATAGAGGATCACATTGGCTGTTTTTCTCCCCACACCGGGAAGTGCGGTGAGATCTTTCATGTTATCCGGAAGACTTGTACCTCCCCTCTCTTTTAAAGCTGCGGCTGTCTTAATGATATTGGCAGCCTTCACTCTGTAGAAACCTGTGCTGTGGATTATCTCCTCTACATGATTCTGTTCTGCAACAGCCAGTTCAGCAGGCCCGGGGTAACAGCGAAAAAGCTCCGGTGTTACTTTATTCACTCCGGCATCGGTTGTCTGGGCTGAAAGAATGACAGCAATTAATAACTCAAAGGGATTTGAATAATTCAGAAGGGGTTTTCTATCAGGATATTCCAGATTCAGGATCTCGGTTACGATGCGGGCTTTCTCTGCTTTTGTCATGCCTATATTATGGGAAAAGAGTACAGCAGAAGGCAATATCAACAGTAAAATTAAGAGTAAAATTAAGAGTAAAAAGATTAATACAGTTTTTTAATAATGTATATTGACCAAATATCATTTGGTTTATATACTTCCTCCACATTACGGGATGTAGCCTAGTGGCTAAGGCGCCTGCTTTGGGAGCAGGAGATCGAAGGTTCGAGTCCTTCTATCCCGATAATAGGCTTAAAAACCTATAGGGACCAATAACCTATGGTTAATGATTCCAGAATATTCATTCTGCGTCCATAGCTCAGCTGGATAGAGCATCGCCCTTCTAAGGCGAGGGTCGTAGGTTCGAACCCTACTGGACGTAATTAAAACCGCCTTTAAACATTGTTTAAGGCGGTTTTTTTTGTCTTTTTGGATATGTGGTATATCCTGTTTATAAAAACACGATAATAAATGAAACGCCCTTTTACCATCAGTGAAAAGACAGGAACATATTAAAAAACTATAAACGCACGAAATAAATCCGAAGCAATATCTCTGGTATTAAAACTTTTTAAAACAAATAAAATCTAAAATCAACTTCCATCACTCCTCAGATCTCTTTGGTGAATACACAAAGAACTGCATGTTAGATGGGAAATGCCATTATCAAAAAGATGTTCATTCTGAAGCTAGGTCTCTAGTACCGTCTTTATAAAAGAGTATAGAAAGCTATTTATCAACAGTAGTTTAAATGGATTTCAATTCAAGCTCATAGCGAATTATTCCATTTTCAAGTATTTTTTCGCTTTTTATAATGAACCCAGATTTCATATAGAAACCAACAGCCTCATCATCTGTCTCTACAATTATTTTTGCTGCGAAAGTTAATTCATGAAATTGATTCAATATATCTCTTCCCAGTCCCTTCATTCGATATTCTTTAAGTATTCCAATTCCTGTGATTTCAATCAGATCATCATCAATCTTGTGTAAAGCGAAGGAGCCAAATATTGTACCATTATCAGAAGCCACGAACAGCTGGTCTTCTTCTAAATGCTTCTCTATTCTATTATGAACCCTCTCTCTTGTTGGATTAAATGTCCATGAGGATACTATCTTATCTAAAATCTCATCATGGGGATTTGATCTTAATTTTACTAATTCCATATATCCCTTTAAATAGGATGTACCTGAATAGAAGTCCACAGTAGGCCGGTTATCAGTATTAACAGACTAAAGAAACATCCAGTGTATTTATTATCAAATGAAATCTCTTTACCCCAATTTACTCCAACAAAGACCGATTAATCTGATAGTTGGTTGAACGCCCTCTCTCCTCTCCAATGATTAGAATTCCAAGGTCAGCCATTTCCTTCAAGTCTCTCTTCACGGTTGCCAGACTCACTTTGGTAATCGCTGAATATTTTTTATTTGTCAGCCCTCCAGTGAAATTCTCAGGAAGTTTTTGAACCATTTTCTCCAGAACCTTCAACTGCCTTTCATTTAGCACAATGTTGGAAATATTGGTATAGAACCTTTGAGCCATCAGAGCACCCTTGATGATCTCCATCGAGCTTTCAATACTATGAGAATATATGTCCAAAAACCAGGAAAGCCAGAGAGTGATATCTCCCCCGCCCTTCTGAACCTCTTCCAGAATTGTATAATATGATGTTCTCTCTTTATGTATTTGAGTAGAGAGGCTGTAGAGCCTGATTCCCGTCATTTCTTCCTGAGCCAGCGCAAGATCTGTCAAAGCCCGGGCCAAACGTCCATTGCCGTCTTCAAATGGGTGAATCGTCACAAAGTATAGATGGGCAATACCAGCACGGAGAAGTCCATCGACTTTACCCAGGGATGATTCCCACCATTTCATGAACTGAAGCATCTCCTTATCCATCTGATTGGAGGGAGGAGCAGTAAAATGGATCTTCTCTTTACCCATGGAACCTGAAATGATATTCATTGGAGTGACTCCAGATCTCCATCCTCCGACAATTATCTTCTTTATTCCCGAGTATCCGGTTGGAAACAAAGCGGAATGCCAGGCCCATAGCTTTTCGGCTGTTAATACCTTTTCATAATTTGCAGTTGCATCAACCAGTACTTCAATCAGTCCCTGATGCCTCTCAGCAGTCACAGGAAGCCCAGCCGAAGGGAGGCCTAAATGATTGGCGATGGAAGAACGCACATCTTGAGGATTCAGGTTCTCACCTTCAATGGCTGAAGTGTGCAAAGCTTCTCTGAAAAGCAGTTCCCCCTGATCTTTCAATTCCAGACTGGCAGCAAGGGATTGAATTTGTCCTTGTAGTTTTCTTGCCTGAGCAATATATGGGAGAAGATTATCCAAAGAATATGAGAAACCAGGCCATTGTTTTAATTCCCAGAGATAAGCCATTTCACCTCCATGAGCCGAATAAGTATTCTAATCGGCTCATATTATGAGCTAATTATGAAATGATTTCGGCTCATTGTCAAATCAGTACAATTGTTACAATATAAAAACTATAACGCGAAGGGAACGGATCATGAATCTATTAACAATTGGAATTGGATTCTTGCGATGCATACATGCCATATTCATGCAGAGGGTCAGAGGTTCGAATCCTCTTGAATGTACTTGAAACCGCCTTCAAACATTGTTTAAGGCTTTTTTGTCTAGTGAGAACCATGCCTCGTGGACATTTCTTCTTTTTTTAGAATTATGAAGTTGTCAGAAAGAGGTATTATTACCATGCAAACTATTTCAGGAAAAATTAGCTGCACTGAACAATACACTTATTGGAGATTTTTATGAGACCAACTCTTGATAGAGAAATAAATCCAGAAGAGTTTTTGAATTTTTATTGGTTGAAGGAAGAGCTTTTTTCTTTCTGTAAGAATTACAAAATCCCTGGAAGTGGTAGTAAAGATGAACTTACGCAAAGGATCTATAAGTATCTAAAAACGGGTGACATTATCAAACCACCTAAAAAAAGCACAAATAAAGCAATTGAAGAATATGTGCTTAATCTTGATGCTAACATACCAGAAGGATATATAAATGATGAACGCCATAGAGCCTTCTTTAAATCAGAAATAGGAGAACATTTCAAATTTAACGTTCCATTTATGAACTGGATGAAAGCAAATCCAGGAAAAATGTATAAGGATGCAATTTCTGAATGGTACAGAATTATGGATGAAAAGAAAAAAGGGAAGAAAACAGAAATCTCGTCTCAATTTCAATACAATCAATATACAAGAGATTTTTACAATGAAAATCCCAATGCAAAAAGAGAAGATGTAATAAAATGCTGGAAATATAAAAGATCCCTATCTGGACACAATAAATATGAAGAAGGAGACTTAGTCGTGTTGGAACAGTGACTGTGACTCCCTATAGCAGTTAATCTGTAGTTTCTCATTAGTTTGAGCCTACAAAGTTTCGTGTAAATCCCTACCCTATCCACATGCGGATTCCGCACACAGCCACCTAAGTCGATAGAACAGATAATTATCATCAATGATCACCCTTGAACAGGATCTACTGTAATAACCCTGAAGGTATTTGAATTTATTGTTATTTTAATGTTTTGACTCATTATGTAGTAGTTTTTTCCTTTCCTATGAAAATCTTCAACGGGTGTATCAAGTATAGACTGGTAAATTTTATTTTCAATCTGATCCTTTGATAACTGAGATTTTAACTTCTTATTTATTCGTCCATATACAAGTTCTGTATAACAGAGATTCTCTAATATCTTAGATTTAACTATTTGCATCATTTCTCCTTGAGACAACTCTTTCTTCGTCTGGTCCAATATATCTGCCTTGTTTATTGTAACAAGTTTTCATATTCCTGAGATGGGGGATATCTCATTTACAAAATAAATTCCAGAACTGATTGAAGAGTTCATTACCTTTGTAAAGAAGCTGCAGCTCAGCATCTCCGTATTAAATATCCGAATAGCTTGTACTTCATGCCCATCCTAGTTACAATTTACATACTTGTAGGTAGTGGTAGGTAGAGGTTAGATGAATATTGAAATAGATCATGACAGTAAGATTCCTAAACATACTCAATTGTTTGATCAGATTGGAAACATGATCAAAACCAATCGATGGTCTGAGGGGTTCAAACTCCCCTCGGAGAATCAATTTCAAAGTGAGTTAGGCGTCAGCAGAAGTACTGTACGACAGGCACTCCAGGCCGCCATGAATGAAGGTCTCATTGAAAAAATAATGGGAAAGGGTAGCTTTGTCTGTGGAAGAAATGAGAAGGATTCAAATCTCCTTGGCATCATTACCTCCGCATTTGAGAGTCCCTATCATCAGCAGATCCTTCTCGGTACGGAGGAAGAGGCCCGAAAAAGAGGATTCAATATCATGTTCGGTAATTCTCATCATGATATTCTTGAGGAACAGGTTCTATTAGAGCAATTCAAAGACCATGGTGTGAAAGGGATTCTTCTATGGCCGGCTATACAGGATATATATGATTCTAAATTTCTGTTAAAGATCAGAGAGAGCGGCATTCCAATCGTTTTGCTTGATAGAATGATTTCCGGAGGTGATTTTGATTCGGTAATGAGTGATAACTTCTCAGGATCCTACGATGCGACAAAATTCCTGATAGAGAATGCCTCTCGGGACATCTATTTTGTCAGCAGATCCATATTGTCTATAACATCCATCTCGGAACGTTTCAGGGGGTATCAGCAGGCTATGCGTGACTACGGTTACCGCCCTTATGACCCCGTACTTGTAGGCGAGGAAAATCGTGAGCTCTCATTAAATGAATTTCCTCTTACTGAGGGATCTGATGAGTACTGTGGCATTGTTGATTTTCTTCAGTCAAATCCCAGAAAGAAAGCTGTCATTGCCATGAATGATGTAATGGCTCTCAACATCATGGAGGTCGCAAGATCGGAGGGAATATCTATACCGGGAGAACTGTCTGTATTCGGATTTGATAACAGAGAAATCGGTGCCTCCTATTGTGTACCTCTTACTACAGTGGCACAGGATGCTTATCAAATAGGTGCCGAGGCTACCCGTCTACTTATAAATCGGATATTTAACAGCACTTCAGAGTGTGTGACTGTAAAGGTTCCAGTAGAATTAATTATTCGCGATTCTGTTCATCAGAATTCAGTATCAAAAAACAGATAAAATAATTTCTTGACAAGATAGAAAGTCGAATATATCATACCTGTACGTACAAGTAGGGACAGGGGCGTTTATGCACTTGTCTCTTCAATTGGAGGAATTATGAGAAAAAGCAATCTTAGAATGTGGGTTACTACTGGATGCCTTGTGTTATTGACCATGGGCAATCTCTATGCTGCCGGTAATCAGGAAGCCGGAGAGGGAGAAAAAAAAATCTCAATAACCTATAAAGACTCCTGGGCCGGCTTAATTGAACCGGTACTGGAACAATTCAAACAGGAAACGGGTGTAGAGATTGAAGCCTACGTGGCTCCGGCAGGAATGAATTTTGATGAAAAAGTAGCACTGGACTTTGCAGGTGGAACTGCCTCGGACATTATGCTGGTGGACGGCTATAGGTTGCCTGAGTTTGCAGAAGCCCAGTATCTATACAATATTGATGATTATCTTGCCGAGTGGGATGATTGGAACAGCTATTTTGAATCCATGCAGAAAATGGTTTCCTTTGATGGTGCCCATTATGGGATTCCTGTGGATACCGATGTTCGGATGTTATATTACAATAAAGAGGTATTCAGAGCGGCTGGTATCCCCCTCCCCTGGCAACCTTCAAACTGGGAAGAAGTCATGAGTACTGCCCTCACGATTAAAAAGGCTGCTCCCGATGTAGAGTATCCTTTCTTTCTTACTGTAGGAAGCAAAGCCGGTGAGGCCACAACTATGCAGGGATTCTATATGGTACTTCTCGGTGCCGATACGGTGGATGAAGATAAAAATCGTCTGCGTGATTGGAATGCCGGTAAATGGATTGGAAAGAGTGAAGCCCTCCTTGATACATTTGGATTTTACCAGGATGTTTTTGTAAACGATAAACTGAGTCTTGTTGATATTTACTACTCACCTGATGGAAGCGGTGAACGCAGGAGAAACATGCTTCAGGGGAATATCGGATTTTATCTTGGAGGTTCCTGGGATTATGCCAAGATGTGGAAGATGGTGAAAGATCAGTATCCCACAGAAAAAGAGTTCAACGATATTATCGGCTGGGTAGCTATGCCGGGCAGCGGAAAAGCCGGTACTCCAGAGGTTTCCTGTGTCTCAGGCGGATGGGCTTTTGCCATGAATGCCAAAACTGAGAATCCTGATTTGGCATGGTCTCTTCTTGAAAGAATCCTCAGTACTCAAAATGTAGGAAACTGGTTTTCTTCAATTGGAAAAATTGCAACACGTAAAGATGTTGCCGCCCTGGACATATATAAGGAAGATCCCTATCTTGCGGCTATCACAGATCTGGTGGCCCATACTACGACTCGAGACACCTATCCTGGATATTCCAAGGTCTCCGCCTATATTCAGTCTGCCACCGAAGAAATCATTGACGGGAAAAGTCCCAATGAGGTGATGGAAAACTACTACAATAATCTGGTACTTGAGTTCGGTAAAGATCAAGTCATAACAAAATAATCAATAAGTACGGTTCCCATATAAAACGGGGCCGTACATTTCAAAATGTTCAACGGAGTTTTTTACCATGATAGTAGGAATGTCGAAGCGGCCCATGCTGTGGATTATGCTTCCCTTTATTATTCTGATTTCAGTTCTTCTTGTCTGTGTTGTATGGACAGTATTCACAAGCTTTACAGACAAAGCCCTTATAGGTAAAGCGGCTATATATCCCAGTTTTATAGGGATAAAAAATTATACACGGTTGCTGCATCATCCCTCCTTTTTAAATTCTCTGAAGGTCAGCATGATCTTTTCAGTCTTTTCAGGCATTCTGGGGCAGTCGGTCATCGGGCTGGCTCTGGCAGTAAGTCTCAAAAAGAAGAGAAAAGGAAGATCCTTTCTTGAGTTTTCCGTTTTAATGGGATGGCTTATTCCTGATATTGTTGCTGCCTTCATGTGGGGCGCTTTTGCATCAAAATCGGGCTTTTTGAACACTGTTTTTTTAGTTCCCTTCGGGCTGAACCCCATCAATTGGCTATCATCCAATCCATTGATGATTATAATCATCGCCAACATATGGAAGGGAACAGCCTGGTCCTATCTGCTGTTTTCGGCGGCTCTTGATACTATTCCGGAAGAATTGTTTGAAGCCTGTATTGCAGATGGAGCCGGGGTCTGGCAAAAATTTACGAACGTGACCTTCCCGTTGATTTTTCCGAAAATCATTATGAATCTGCTGCTGATTACAATATGGACCTTCGGATACTTCCCCCTTGTTTATGGAATAACCGGTGGTGGTCCGGGACACGCAACTGAGATCCTCCCGATTCTCATGTACAAAGAGGCCTTCGAGTCTTTCAATATCGGCTATGGCAGTGCCATCAGTATTGTAATGGCCCTTATCGTAGGATCTTTCTCTTTTATCTACTTTATTGCACTTAAGAGGACAGAAGATGTCGATTAAAAAAAAGAAACCCTCAGCGTTGAGTTTCAGTGCCCTGATAGCCATGGCTTTACTTTGGCTCAGTCCCTTTACATGGCTTGTGTTTACGGCTTTCGATCCCGCCGCAACAGGGGCTTTTGCTCTACCGGATTCGCTATCCCTCATTAACTTCGCAAGAATCTTTGAGGTTGACTCATTGAAATGGATTGTGAACAGTCTGATAATAGGTGCCGGCACTGCCACTGTAGTGCTTGTAGTTACCATGCTGGCTGCCTACCCATTTTCAAGGCTCAATTTCCCTGGGAAGGATTCCATCCTCTGGGGACTGGTTCTTATCAGAATTATTCCTGCCTCAGCATTTATACTGCCTCTCTATTTACTCTCTGTTAAATTGGGTCTTTTGAACCATACTGGTGTTATTCTGGCAGGTTCACTGCTCAACCTACCCTTCGGGCTCTTGTTGATGAAAAATTTCTATGACTCCATACCCCGGACCTATGAAGAGGCGGCCTGCATTGATGGAGCCGGTATGTGGGGAACTCTGATACGAATTATCTTTCCAGCCTGCCGCTCGGGTGCTGCTGTAGTCTGGTTCCAGACATTTATGACCGGCTGGGGGACGTTTATGCTCCCGCTGATCTTCTTACGCAAGCCTACTCAGTGGCCTATGGCAGTAGGGCTCTATAGCTCCTTTGGACTGTATGGTGATGTGAATTATGGTTTCCTTTCTGCATTTTCAATTTTATATGCTTTACCTCCCATAATCATTTATCTGCGCTTGCGGAACAATCTAAGTTCCGGACTTGCCGGTGCGGGAATTAAAGGATGATTTAAGGGATTCTCCAGAATCTGATAGATCTGCTTATTAAGTCAAAATAATACTCATTCAAAGAGACAGGCTCATCTCGAGCCGGAAGGGGTGAACTATGCTTTTACGGAAAGTTGAAGAGAGAATAGAGAAATATCTTGTATTTCTTGACGATCGAAAATATAAAACTATCGGATATCCGGCATTTATGGCCGTTGAGACTGAAGATACATACAGGAAGGTTCCTGACAACCTGGAGTGGAAATCAATAGATCTTCCTTATCAATACGGCCGTGAGTGGGTGACATTCTGGTTCAAGACAATCTTTCAGCTTCCTGAATCGGCAGAAGGTGCCCAGGTCTTTTTTGAGGCGCATCCTCATTCAGACAGTCTGGTCTTCATTGATGGGGAGCCGGTGGGTGCACTGAATATGCATCATGAGAAGATTCGTCTTACCGGAAGTGGAGAGGCAGGACGGGAGTACAAAATCCATATCGAATCTTATGGTGGTCATAAATATCCGGGATGTCATCCCTTTGAGAAAGAGAAGATATTTCTGGCAATAAAGGATTCCATTCCGGAATATCCTAACACATTCTCGGCGTCCCGGCTTTGTATAAAGGATGAAGATGCTTATACACTCTTCTATGATGTAAACGCTTTATACAAGCTTGCAATGACTCTTGATGAGACCTCACTGCGAAGGAACAGGATACTCAGACATCTATATGAAAACCTCATGAAAATTCACTTAACGGCACAGGATGGGCAGATAACAGATCAAATCAAAGAAGCCTTGAAGGGGATAAAACCTCTGTTGTCTTGCATAAACGGATCGACAGTCCCCCTTATCCAGGCAGTCGGTCATGCTCATATTGATCACGCATGGCTTTGGACTAAATCGGAAACTGTTCGCAAAGCAGCCAGAACATTCTCCAATATGTGCCGATATCTGGAGGAGTTTCCGGAATTTATATTTTTGCAGTCTCAGCCTTGTCAGCTGGAACTGATTGCAGAAGAGTACCCGTCTATCTATAAAAGAATTCTGGAAGCATTTGAGCGGGGACAATGGGAACCCAACGGTGCGATGTGGGTTGAGGCAGACTGTAATATTCCAAGCGGAGAATCTCTTATCCGTCAGTTTCTAATAGGAAAAAAGAGTAGTAGAAAGCTTATCAATTATGAAGGGGATACTCTCTGGCTTCCGGATGTTTTCGGATATTCAGCCGCTCTTCCGCAAATTATGGAAAAATGCGAAGTCGATTATTTTGTGACCAGTAAGATAAACTGGAACGATACGACTCGCTTTCCTTACGACACATTTCTTTGGAAGGGAATTGATGGGACAGGGATTAAAACGACCTATCTTCATGTCAGCTATAACGGTGTTGTTGAACCCGAACGACTGAGTAAAACCTGGAATGCTGTACAGCATAAGGAGATACAGGACAATGTGCTTATGGCCGTTGGGGAAGGAGATGGCGGTGGAGGGACTCACAGATCCGACCTTGAGATGGCCCGGCGTCTCTCTGATCTTGAAGGTTGTCCCAGAGTAAAATGGTCAAAAATCAGTGACGGGCTGAAAGCAGTCTTCTCTAATCCCGAGGATCTCCCCATTTGGCAGGGAGAGCTGTATCTGGAGCTGCATCGGGGTACCTATACCAGTCAGGGGAGATTGAAGAGGTATAACCGGAAATTGGAATTTGCACTTCAGGAACTTGAAGCCCTGGCGGTGATGACTCTCTACCCCGGGAAGAACGGTGTTACAGGAGAGTACCCCGGAGAGTCTCTGGAAGAGGCATGGAAGATTCTCCTTACGAATCAGTTCCATGATATAATTCCCGGTTCTTCTATTCGGAAGGTCAACCAGGAGGCCGAGGAGGAGTATCGTGATTTAGAGAAAAAACTGGCCCTTCTAAAAGAGAAAATCCTGGGATTTTATATCAAAGAAAGGGATTCTGAATCAGAAGAGCCGGGATTTCTCATATGCAACACTCTTTCCTGGGAACGCCGCTCCAGAGTGTCTCTCCCTATTGAGCTTAAAGACGGAGAACAGTACGCCCTGTTGAATGGAAAAACGATTTATCCAGTTCAGAAAGATATCTCCCTGGATGGAAATCCCTTATACAGAAGTTTTCCTGAAGCCCCTGCATTAGGTGGACGGCATGTTTTTTTGAAAAGGATACCTGAGCCCCCCGCAGTACCGTTTTCCCTGGAAAACAGGACTCTTAAGACTCCCTTTTACTTAATAGAACTGGATACTCTGGGGCGGATAAGCAGCATAAAGGACAAGAATACTTATAAAGAATATGTGTCTCCTGGAAGCTCCCTTAATACCCTCTTCTCCGCCGAGGATGTTCCTGTACGCTGGGATGCCTGGGATATTGATGAAGATTATCGCCTTAAATTAGAGCAGGAGGAACGGCTCCTGGATTGGAGCGTTGTTTCAATCGGACCTTGTTTTATTAAAATTCGCAGCCGTTTCAGTATTGGACATCATTCGGAGCTATTCCAGGATATGATACTCTATAGTCATCAGAAAAGAATTGATTTTGAAACTCAGGTCGACTGGCAGGAGAGTCATAGGCTCCTTAAGGCTTCTTTTCCCCTCAATATTCACTCCAGTACGGTAAAATGTGAAATCCAGTATGGACATGTAACTCGAAATACCACCAGGAATCAGCCGTCAGATCGTGCTCAGTTTGAAATCTGTGCTCATAAATGGGTAAGCCTTGAAGAGGGTTCCTATGGAGCAGCACTCCTTAATGACTGTAAATATGGCTATGATGTAAACGATAATACTATCAATCTGACACTTTTGAAGTCTTCAAAGGCCCCTGACCCTGAAGCGGATAAAGGCCGCCATGAATTCACTTATTCGTTTCTTCCTTTCAATGATGGGTTTTCAAGCGAATCAGTAATTAGACCCGCATATGATCTGAATCAGTCTCTCTCTTTATCAAAGGCTGCCCCGGGAGAGGATTCGGATATGGAATTCTCCCTTATTCAGGGGAATAATCCTTCTGTTATTATTGAGAATATCAAGGAGGCCGAAGATGGGGATGGGATCATTGTAAGAATATATGAAGCTATGGGAGCAGAGCAGGAGACAGTATTAACTTTTGCCAGAGAGATTCTCTGGGTCAAAGAAACCAATATGCTTGAAAGGTCGGGAACTCCTCTCTCATTTACAGGGAAGAATCTTCCCCTCAGATTTCATCGATTTGAGATAAAAACCTTGAAACTGGTTCTCAGGTAACAATGGATATAATGAAAATTGCACATATAACAGATTTACATCTGGATGAACGTTCTATTCTTCAGGACAGCTGTGATATCCCTGAGGATCTGAGCACTCTTCTGGGGAAATTTAATGAATTGAGTGTTGATGAGATAATTATTACCGGAGATATGGGAGACCCAGAATCGGTACACAGGCTCTTCGGAATATTGAAAGAACGAAAACTGAAATATAGATATATTATGGGGAATCATGACGATTTTCGTGATTATGATTCTTTCGGGGATTTCCCGAAGAGAGAAGGAGGTCGCGCCTACAGTTCTTCTTTGAAGAATGGGAATCTGTTTCTATCTCTCGATTCCAGTATGAGCTCACTCGACCCTTGTCAATGTTCCTGGATACAGAAGCATCTGGAAAAGGGCGGATTCAGGCGGGTGTTTGTCATTATTCACCATCCTGTTCTGGACTGTGGTAATACTGAAATGGACAGAGAGTATTCTCTGAAAAACAGGGATGAAATCAGCCGAATCCTTATGAAGCAGAAGAAAGAAGTTTTCATTCTCTGCGGTCACTATCATTTTGTTCATGATCAGAAAGTATGCAATCTCACGCAGATGGTATCCCCGCCAATGTCTATTCAGACAAATAGAAACGGGATCTCCTCTGAGTCTGACTGTAGGACAAGTTTTCGTATCATTGAAATCAGTGAAGGTACTATTCTTACACAAGTTTTCCCTGGAACGAATAATCCTAAGCAGATTACCTGACTGCCTGCGCTCATTACAGCCGCACCGCCACTCCAGTTCAAATCCACAGACAGGCATAGTACCTCCATGAGCTGATCAGGTACTCTATTCGGCTCATATATTGATCCGATAATGGGCTATATTCGGCTCATTATCAAATTTGCGAGCCCTGATGAATACAAAATAAACAAGTTATTCCACACAAAACTCACCAACTCACCCTCGTATCATTAAAATATTACTCCATCCTTAGGCTCAGTTTTGAACCTGAGGAGGATATCGGAATGAACATAAATTGCCCGCATTGTAAGAGTCTGAATCTAGCCGCCCTGCTTGAAGGGGGAGACGCACTTTCCACCAAGGGGATATCAGAGAAACTGATCAGGTTCTACTGCAATTCCCCAAAAACATTGAACGACTACTGCCCCTATGCAGGAAAGAAAGAAGATTGTAGACACATCAGTATTTAATATTCCCATTTAATATTCTCATTTAAAAATATAAGAAGCAGAAAATGGAATGGCGTACTAACTTACTCATCGACCAGCTGAGGTGCATTGACCGGCAGTCTGAGAGTAAATGTTGATCCTTTACCGAGCTCGGACTCGGCTTCTAGTGAGCCGCCCAGAACCTGTCTGGCACCGTTAAAGGCTATGCTGAGTCCGAGTCCTGTCCCGCCGTGCCCCTGGCGGGTGGTATAAAATGGTTCAAATATTTTCCTGCAGACACTTTCACTCATTCCTCTGCCGTTATCCTGAACACGGATGAGAACTTCATCAGGACTCTCCTGCTCAGAAAAAAGAAAAATCTCTCCCTTATATTTCCCGTTAAATCCATGCTCAACCGCATTAGTAATGAGATTGGTGATAATCTGTCCCAAAATACCTGGATAGCTGTTCATATCAATACCCATCTGAAAATTACGGACTATCTTTATGGGTGTTCTTTTAATCAGAGGCTGGAGAGTCAGCAGGAGCTCTGAGAGCATTTCATCCAGGGAGAAGCTTCTTCTTTTAGAACTGGTCTGATCAACGGCAACCTGTTTGAAACTGCGGACCAGTTCTGCGGCTTTCTCCAGATTTCTTTGAGAGATAGCCAGACCTGTTCCAATATGTTCCTTATAATCTTCAAGATCATTGACAGTCAGCTCTCCTTCCCTGATTTTCTTAAACTCCTCATGCCTGTCATTCATGGTGGATACTGCCATAAGAGCATTCCCCAGGGGAGTATTCAGTTCGTGGGAGACTCCGGCAACCAGAGCACCGAGAGCAGAAAGCTTTTCTGATTCCACAAGTTCGTCTTTCATCATATTAAGATCTCTAAGGCTGATATTAAGATCTTTATTGGCAACCCTCAGCTCTCTTGTTCTTCGTATGACACGAACTTCCAATTCATGATTAAGATCCCTGAGAGAAGTTTCCCTTTGCTGCACTTCATCGGCCATAAACTTCAGATTATCAGCCAGGCTATTGATCTCACTGACAGACTGATACACCCAGGGAGCCTGTACCTTGAAACTTGAGAGTTCTGCAGCATAATCTGCAAGATCTTTCATACTTCGAGAGAGAGGATTGGCGGCAAAAGGAGTGATAACCACTATAAAAAGGCCCTGGATGATAATGAGAATAAACATATCTGTTATGCGGGAATAGATATCCGGATGAGCCAGACCTGCAGGCATTCTGACAAGAAAGATCCATCCCAGGGAATCTGAAAGGGAGGAGGCGATATTATATCTGACACCCTTGAAGCTGACATCCAGAATCGTAATACTCTCCCGGGATGCCTGCTGAACAAAATCGATACCGAAGAGGTTATCAACTCCGGGTGTGTAGATCTTCTCCGTATCGACAACAACTTCACCTCGTTTGTCTATAACCCAGACATCAAGATTTAAATTCCCCACAGCCAGCCTGATGGTTGAAAGCAGGTAATCTATAGAAACTTCTGCAATAGCAGTATAATGTCCACCGGGAACTGCTACCCCTATAGTGGTAGCACCTGCCAGCAGAGAAAGATACTGATCACTCCATACAGGCCGGCCGAGATCTATTGCCTCAAGGTAAAGGGGGTTGTAGGACATATCACTGCCTATCATTGTGCCACCACTCTGGTAGGCAGGTCCCTTAATGGCTGCCGAAACAACTATTCCGTTTTCATCAAGTAACAAAATAGCCTGAATATCTTCATTCTGCTCAATAAGATCATCAACAACATGACTCATTTCTTCCTGAGTCAGAAAATTACTGCTTACTGCAAATAATCTCAATTTTTCAAGGACAGAACCCAACATCAGCTCTGACCTTCCTGCCAGGGCTTCTGATGCTTGAGAAATAGACTGTTCATTCTGTTTTTCAAGCTGAGGCAGTCTGTAGAAAAAAACAAATGACGAAACCAGAAGGAGAGATATCATGCCGACTACAATAAACAGTAGAATCATATAAATTCGAAAAGGTATTGTTCTGCGCCTTTTCACTCAATCTTCCTGAATTGTCCATTCTTTACAACTGAAAAGACAGCCTTGCGTTTTGTATCGCCAAAACTGTTTATCACTATAGTTTCCTGGATTCCTTCATAAGGACCATTTTCAATTATTGCGGTTTTAATAGTCTGTTCATCTATTCTTAAATTCAATGCCTGAAAAAGGACATGGCAGGCATCGTGACTCATGATAGCTGCAAAAGTCGGTTCACTTTGAAAACGCTCAAGGTATCTATTATAAAATTGTCTATATGACTCTGACTCGTCAAATGGATTAAATGACTGAAGTACAATGGCCCCTTCTACCGCCTTGCCGCCGAGTTCTATAAACTGCTTTGTCCCGGCCCATTCAGAGACAGTGACAGGAAAAGTATGATCGATGTGCCTCAGTTGCTGAATCAGGGTGGCAGAATCAATTGAATTTCCAATAATCAAAAGAGTCTCGGCACCAGAATTAAGGACTGATTCCAATTCCGGAGTGAAATCTGTATCCAACTGGGCATTAAAATATTTTGCTATAACGATCCTCCCGCCCAATTTCTCATAATTCCGGGTAAAATCATTCAGCCAGCTTTTTGTGAAGGACTCATTCTGATTATCATACAGAACTGCACAGCTCATTAGAGCAGCCTCTTTAATCAGAAAATCAGCATAATACTGTGTATTTTCCAGGGTAGAGGAATTCAGTCTGATAAGATTATCATCCAGGTTTAAAAACTCTTTTGAAGAAGCTGTGGGAGATAGTATTATCAGATCACCGGCATCGGCTATTGGAAGTATCGCTTTGGTCATCTCTGATGTAAAAGGGCCGATTACAATCTCTATACCTGCATCTGCAAAAACTCCGCTGATATGTGACAGCTGTGCTGAATCCATCTGATGATCTTTGATGACAATCTCGATCTGTCTACCATGGATTCCGCCCTTATCATTGTACTCTTCAACAGCAAGGAGGACACCGTTTCTTCCTGCTGCACCCAAATCCGAATTCGGTCCGCTCAGACTGCTGACAAAACCAAAAACATAGGGTTCTTTTTCAGAACAGGAGATTAAAAATATAAAATAGAAACCGGCCAGAGCGGCAGCTCTCAAACGCCTGGTCATCTTTTTATATTTTCCTTCAACCACTTCAAAACATCATCATAAACCATTGGCCTTCCGTAAAGATAACCCTGTCCTTCAGGACATCCCAGATCCTTCAGCTTTTGAGCCTCATCTTCGGTCTCAATACCTTCGGCCAGCACTTTCATACCAAGCTTTTTCCCAAGAGGAATAACAAGATCGACTATACGTCCTCCAGGTTCCATTGATCCCAGACTGCTGATAAAAGCTCTATCGATTTTCAACCTGTCGGCCGGCCAGCTGTCGATGGAAGAAAGAGACGAATAACCTGTTCCGAAGTCATCAATTGCCAGGGATACACCCAGAGTTTTAATCTCCTTAAACAGTGAGATGACTCGATCGGCACCCAGGAGAGCAACAGATTCTGTAATTTCAAGTTCGACTCCGGCAGGATCAATTCCTGTATCTTTCAACGACTCTTTTAGATGAACAATAAAGTCAGGGTCCCGGAGCTGTATTGCCGAAACATTGATAGCCATATGCAGGTCCCTATATCCACTGCTGTTCAGGTCTGAAAGAGCATGCATAGCCATTCTCATGACCCATGTCCCCATGGGGATAATTAAACCACCCTGTTCTGCCAGTGGGATAAATCTTGATGGTGGAATAAATTTTCCATCCTTGGTTTTCCAGCGTATCAATGCCTCAAACCCGATAGCTCTACCGTCATCTAATGAAACCTGAGGCTGGTACATCAGGAACATCTGTTCATGGGTAAATGCTGTACGAAGATTCTGAAGAAGCCTTATCCTCTCTCTCGTCTCAAGACCGATGGATGGATTATAAAGAACAGAGCGGCCAATCCCTTCGCTTTTAGCTCTTTTAAGTGCTATATGGGCATTTTTCAGATAATCAGAACCACTGAGACTCTCATCATTGAGGACTACAATTCCGACATTCATGGAGAGCTGCTGTACACCCTCTCCTACGGGAATGGGCAAAGCAAAGAATCTCTGCAGGTTTTCGAAAGGAAATTCTCCGGCGACAACTCCAAATACATCCCCCGATACTCTGGCAATAAAAGAGCCGGGAGGAAAGGAGTCTGTAAGTCGTTTGACCACCGAAGCCAGAACAAGATCTCCATAATTATGACCAAGAAGATCATTCAGAATTCCGAACTGATTTATATCCAGAAGGTGGAGTACCTTCGACTCAGTTCTGACAGATTCAATTTTGCGCATCAGAGCACTGAGATTCGGAATCCCGAGACTCATATCTTCATAAGCCAGACGCTCCATTCTGTGATAGAGCCGGAAATTCTGCATTATCAGAGACAGGTGAGATGTGAATACATTCAGCAGGGGGATATCATCCTCAAGTGAATGATCACTCTGCAGATAGAGCACATAAGCGTATTCTGCTGAATCGTCAAAATAGAGACTGTTTGAGTCCTTTAAATATCTTGATCTTCGGGTTCGAAAAGTATCCAGAATTGCCTTTTCCATTCCATCTTCTAAAACAACAGGAGATTCCCCGCTTTGCAGGAAGACCTGAGAACCCTCCTGATATGCAATGATTTCAAAGTCTGCACTCCCAATGGAACAGCGGCAGAAAAGGCCTTTGTTAAGAAAACCATACAGATCTGAAGTTCTTTTCAGCGCTTCAATAGAAAAATCATTGAGACTCATATCAGGCCGCAGAAAACGGCTGGATTCTATGATACGTTCCATTCCGAGCTTCCCGTCAGCAATAGTCTGAAGCTGACTGAAAGAACGGATCGCGGTGATAATAGATGTGAGAAGTCTGTTTCTGGTAAGCTCGCTTTTAGTCTTATAATCATTTATATCGTATAGATGAATTGTATCCAGCTCGGGAACATCCCCCGGCTGACCTGTGCGGAGAATGATTCGGATCTGGTGCATCTGCCGATCTTCCCTGATGACCCTGACCGCCTGCAGTCCTGAATCTCTGGTTTCCATAACCGCATCCATAATAATTACAGCCGAGTCAAGGTTCCTATCCAGAATATCAAGACATTCTTTTCCGGAGTTTGCGTGTATAAACTGAAGTTTCCTGCCTAAGACGACTTCACCCTTAAGGGCAAATTCTGTAGCTTCATGAACATCCGGATCATCGTCAACCACAAGGATTTTCCAACTTTTTTTGAGATTAGTTGTATCCGTAGTATCTTTTTTTTCACTGAAAACAAGTTTTCCAGACATAATTATCAGGACTCCTACATTTTATAAACATAGACGAGATATACTGATAATTCAATTTATATACTTAATCAGGCATATGAAAAAAAATAAATATAATGAGTGTTTGATATTATCTAATTTATCAGATAATATCATCCCATGTTTCAGCTTGATAATTGCGTTTATTACCTGGCCACACTCGGTCTCAAACAGGTAACAGAGAGCTATAATCAGATTTTAAAAGACTATGGTGCAACTCGGGTTCAGTGGATAGCACTTTATTATATTGAGAAATCCGATGAACTGAGACAATCAGAGCTTGCCGCGCTGATGCATGCCAAGGAAACAACAATTGCCAGACTCACTGGCCGTTTGGTGAAAAACGGTTTGATAGAGCGTAAAATTGATCCTAAAGACCGCCGGGCGGTTAAACTCTTCTGCACAGAAGAGGGGCACAGCATGTATTCTAAACTGCTCCCTGTATGTAACGCCTTCTACAATAAAATTATTCAGGACATCCCACAGGAAGAGCTTGATGTATTCCGTTCCGTCCTGGATCGGCTTGTAGTTAACAGCTTAGACACTGATTAAATTCAGAATATTTCATTTTTTTTAAAAAAATCATTAAATAACTCTTGCATCCTTTGATCTTAATTACTACTATTTCACTAGCATTTATAGGAATTAAAGGATTTAGGTTATGAAATTATCAACAAAATCCAGATATGCCGTAAGGCTTATGATCAATCTTGCCTGGAATTATAAACAGGGTCCGTCTCAGTTAAACGAGATTGCCAGGAAAGAAGAGATTTCAGAAAAATATCTGAGCCAGATTGTAATAAACCTGAGAGCTGCCGGACTGATACGTTCAGTAAGAGGTGCCCACGGGGGATACCTGCTGACACAGAATCCGGCACTGACAACCCTGAAGGAAATTGTAGAAGTCATGGAGGGCGGTCTGGATATTGTGGACTGTCTTACTGATGAGGATAACTGCGGTCGTTCAGGACAATGCCTTACACGCAATGTATGGAACAAGGTAAGTCAGGCGATTAAAGATACCCTTGCAGACATAAACCTGGCCGATCTGTCAAAACAGGTCAATAAAAGCAATGTGCCAATGTATTTTATCTAGCCCCTCAGGCTGATAGATAGAAGAGTACGAGAGCATTTTATTTGCTCCCTTAGTACAGGAGAAGATATATGAATGGGAGGAACTTATGAGAATAGCAGAGAATATTACAGAACTGGTTGGGAAAACTCCTCTGGTGAGATTGAACAAGACAGGAAAGGATGCTGACATCCTCCTTAAACTTGAGTTTTTCAATCCCCTTGGAAGTATAAAAGACAGAATCGGTAAAAACATGATTGAGTCCGCAGAAAAGAGTGGAAAGCTCAAGGCGGGAACAACTCTTATCGAACCCACAAGCGGGAACACTGGTATCGCCCTGGCCTATATATGTGCACAGAGAGGATACAAGCTTATCCTTACCATGCCGGACACAATGAGTATAGAACGTAGAAAACTGCTCCAGATTTTCGGAGCAGAACTGGTCCTTACCCCCGGAAGCGGCGGAATGAAGGCTGCCATTGATAAAGCGGAAGAACTGCATGGTGAGATCAATGATTCACTGATCCTGCAGCAGTTTGCCAATCCGGCAAACCCCGAGATTCACAGACTGACAACAGCAGAAGAAATCTGGGAAGCTACTGATGGAAAAGTAGATATTATCGTCGCCGCTGTAGGAACTGGCGGAACCATTACAGGACTAAGTGAGGCTCTCAAACAGAAAAACCCTGATTTGAAATCTTACGCCGTAGAACCCGTAGGATCTCCTGTCCTTTCAGGTGGAACTGCAGGGCCCCATAAAATCCAGGGAATAGGTGCAGGATTCATTCCGGAAGTCCTGAACACAGATGCCTATGATGGAGTCATACAGGTTTCCTCGTCTGAAGCCGGAGAGAGATCAAGACGCCTGGCTAAAGAGGAGGGTATCCTGGTAGGGATTTCTGCCGGAGCCAATGTCCGGGCAGCAGAGATGCTGGCAGACAGAACGGAAAACAAGGGTAAAATGATTGTGACCATCGGATGTGATACAGGTGAACGCTATCTCAGTACCTGGCTTTTTGAAGACATTTAGACCTTAAACATTTAGACCTTAAGCCCTAAGGGCTCAATAAATAAAACGCCTGGGTGATCTTACTCACTCAGGTAGTACCTGGAATACAAGGAGACCCAAGATTATGCCATATTCAGAAATACAAAATCCTTCTTTTGAAACTGCGGCGCTCCACGCCGGACAGACCATTGATGCTACAAAGTCCAGAGGAGTACCCCTGCACAGAACGACTGCCTATCTCTTTGATTCGGCAGAACATGCACAGAACCTTTTTGCCCTGAAAGAGCTGGGCAATATCTATACCCGTCTGGGAAATCCTACTCAGGGAGTTCTGGAGGAGAGAGTTGCTGCCCTGGAAAGAGGTGCTGCGGCACTGGCGCTGGCCTCAGGAACCAATGCAATTTTCTACTCAATCATTAACATATGCGCCGCAGGAGATGAAGTTGTTTCCAGCAGCAATCTCTACGGCGGAACACATACCATGTTCAATGAGATCCTCCCGGGATTCGGTATCAAAGTCCATCTTGTGGACCCTAAAGATCCGGAGGCCATTAGAGCAGCGGTCAATGATAAAACAAGGGTCCTTTATACAGAAACGATTGGAAACCCATCCCTCGATGTGGCTGATCTTGAAACCTTCTCGGCTATTTCCAAAGAATATGAAATACCTCTTGTTGTGGATTCAACATTTACCACCCCCTACCTGCTTCGTCCCATTGAGCATGGTGCCCATATCGTTATCCATTCACTGACAAAATGGATAGGCGGACATGGAACTGCCATAGGTGGAATTGTAGTTGATTCAGGAACCTTCAACTGGCAGAATCCCAAGTTTTCACAGTTTAATGAACCTGATGGAGGCTACCATGGACTGCGTTTTGCCAGTGATCTGGGAGATCTCAACCCCTTAGCTTTTATTCTGAGGATGCGTACTGTCCCCCTTAGAAATCTTGGTGGTGCCATATCTCCGGATAACTGCTGGATGTTCCTGCAGGGTATCGAAACCCTGGCCATCCGTATGGAAAGACATTCTGAAAATGCTATGGCTGTAGCAGAATTCCTGGAAGCTCACCCCGACGTTGCCTGGGTACGCTATCCCGGGCTCAAGTCTGATCCCGGTCACACCATGGCAGTAAAATACCTGAAGCGCGGCTTTGGGGGCATGGTGGTATTCGGTGTAAAAGAAGGGAGAGAAGCAGGTCAGAGATTTATCGAAAAACTGAATCTTTTTTCCCATGTGGCCAATGTGGGTGATGCCAAAAGCCTGGCAATTCACCCTGCCTCCACTACCCACTCTCAGCTCTCTGAGGAACATCTATCAGCGGCGGGAATTTCAGGAGATCTGATCCGTCTTTCCATAGGAATAGAGAATATTAAAGATATTAAAGCGGATATAAATCAGGCTCTGAAATAGTCTTATGCAATTCGTTAACACTATAATCTGACAGAAAGAGCCGGAACTCAGTTTTCGGCTCTTTTTTTATTGTTTTGTTCTTTATCCTGCCCTATCTTTTATAACATCCCTGCTGTTGCAGAAACAGCTTCCCGGAACAAAAGAGAAAATGGAAGAAAAAAGAAAAGATACACCAGAATATTTTCGCATGGAATCCTTCAGAAGAGAGGAGTATCTCTCACAGCTGGGAAGCTTCACACAGGTTCAATACCAGCTCTTTCATAACCTCTGTGATTTCTGGGAACCTGTTCTGGACTACAATCAGTTTATTCTGAAAAGCTCCAAATCATTTCTAGCGTCCAACAACCAGCTTGAACTTCTAATGGGAAAGCTCAAGGCAGCTCATATCGGAGTTCTTCAGTATGCCATTATTGAAGGAGAGCTCAAGGCTTCACAAATTATACTGACTGAAAAGGATGATCTGGCTTTCTACTATTACCTGGGAGAAGATCTCCTGGCCAGACAGATCTATGAGAATCCCCACCCCTATCTGACAGCAAAGGCCTATGATGATGAAGGGATCAGTCTCCCTGCAGATATGATTACTCCCCTGGATACTTCAATGCTCAGTCCGGGCTATGCGGCAGAGAACAAGGAGCTCATCATCATCGGAATAAACCGGAAGATGAAAGCTCCCCTCCTGATTCCTTCAGGGATGATTGAGGAATTTATCAGCGCACTGATCGGTCATATCCGTTCTGAAGCAGCAAGTCCGAGTGTGATGGAGAACATGTCCCGGATTACTGAAATAAAGATAAGCGACCTCCAGACAAGTCTGGGCAAAAGATCTCCCGACTTCTGGATAAATCTGTGTAAAAAACTTCTTTCACAGAAGGAAGAGCTTAAACTGCGGCTCAAGGGATTGAACCCTCTGCTCTTCACATCAGCACAACTTCTGCAAAGTTATTTTCAGAATACTCTGAGCGAAATGAAACAAGCTGAGATAGAAAACAGGGAAAAGAAAGAGGCCCTGAAAGAGATCATTCAGGAATTCAAGGAAAAAGAGACCACCTGGACTCATATAAGTCTACTGGATGAAAAGCTGAAAGAGAAGGAAGAAAAATGGCCGGGATTCCGAGAGGAATTCAAGAATTCTGTTCTTGTGAGGGGCGAATCAAAGGAGCAGCCGGATCTTGTACTTCTGAACAATATGCTGATGCATAGGGACTTCCTTTTCAAGTACTTTACAAGAACCGTGGACGATATAAGAAAGGATCTTCTTTTTCTCTATCAGGATCAGATGACAGACCTCCTGCGACATAATAAAACCGATCGTTATTCCCAGTTTTTCAGCCGTAGTAATTTCCGCTCGGACATTCTTACAAGGGTGAAAGAGCAGGAGCTGCAGCTTTGGGAACTCTTACAAAAACCCACCCGTGTTGCAGAATCGGCTTTCCACTATCTGCAGGATATAAAAGGAATAAAAAAGAACTCCCGCATCAAGGATGCCATGGGACTCTACTTCCACGCTGATATGAAGAATTTCAGGAATGTGGACACAATGTTCCAGCTGAAACTCCTTTCCCTCTTTGAAAAATCCTATAAAGAGATGAGCTGGTTCGGCCGTTTTGTTCTAAGGCTTACAGGCCGTTACGACAGCTATATATCCATGTTCTCCGATGATCCTGTTGTGGAACGTAAACAGAGACCCCCCTCACGCAGAAAGAGAAGAAAGAACAAGGGAATACCCACAAAGGGGGGAGTAAAAAGCTACAGTGCAAAAGGCCCTCAGGAGCGTCCCTATTCCCCACGGGAAAAAAGAAAGGCCTGGGCCGAATTCGACGACGCCATCAATCGACAGAAATAACTCCCATCATCGCTATTGACCGGTAGGGATCATGTCTATATGATTTAGTCACCCCGGGGGTGGTTCCGACAAAGGAGCCTGAGATTATACCCATTGAACCTGATTCGGATAATGCCGACGAAGGAATAGGCCGTATACGTCCAACATCCCCTGGTTAATTTATTACCAGGAGCTTCTTAAATGAAAAAATCAATTTTTATCCTTTTTTTCCTCATGATGACTGCTTTGCTTTTTGCCGGCGGCAGTCAGGAGAAAGACCAGAACAATGACAGTGATTCAGGTCATAGTGAAAAAGCCGAAACGGCTGAAGAGAATCACCAGGCTGAGGAAAAATTACTTAATATTTACTGCTACGATTCCTTTGCATCTGAATGGGGACCGGGTCCGGCTCTGGTTGAAAACTTCACTGCCGCCACAGGTATCGAAGTGAAACTGAATGCCCCCGGCGATACGGTTACTGTGCTGAGTAAGGTAATCCTTGAGAAAAAAAATCCCGCAGGAGACCTCCTGATCGGACCCGATAACAACCTGCTTGCAAGAGTTCTGGCCGAAGATGTTCTTGAAGCATACGAAGCTCCGGCGCTGAGTGGTGTTTCCAAAGAGCTGATCTTTGATGAGTCAAATCATCTCCTCCCCTTTGACTGGGGATATTTCGCCATCTGCTATGACTCTGAAGTGCTGAGCAATCCTCCCGCCTCTCTTGAGGATCTGACAAAGGCTGAATATGCAAAATCACTGGTACTCATGGACCCCAGAACGTCCAGTCCCGGAATGGGATTTCTTCTCTGGACCCGTGCCGTTTATGGTGATGACTACCTGGAATACTGGAACAGACTTGCTCCTTCAGTTCTGACAGTTACCGAAAGCTGGAGCAACGGATACGGTCTTTTCACAAGTGGTGAGGCTTCCCTTGTGCTGAGTTATTCCACCTCTCCTGTCTACCACAAAATGTGGGAAGAGACTGAGCGTTACAAGGCTCTCGATTTTGCAGAAGGAAACTATCTTCAGGTTGAAGGTGTAGGTGTTATCAAGGGTGCAGCCCACCCCGAAGCAGCCCGCATGTTTATCGACTACATGCTCTCCGCCGAAGGACAGGCTATCATTGCAACAAACAATATCATGATGCCTGCTGTCAGCTCCACAGAGCTCCCCGAAGCCTTTGATATGGCCTTTATCTCTGCCAATCCCCTCCTTCTGGACAAGGAAGAGATTGCTGCAGGTGAACAAGAGTGGGTACAGTCATGGGTTGAGAAATCAGGACTCTGATGAATCGATTCAAAATGATGAAAGAGGGACTTAAAAGATCGGGTGAGATACGTCTTCTGCCTGTAATTTTCTTCCTCTTTCTGACCTTCTACCTTCCGGTGACGGTTCTTCTACTAAAAGGACTGCAGTCGGAAGGCGGATGGACCGCCGACTGGCTGGCTGAGATTATCCTCAGCCCCTACTACAGGCGGATCTTTATCTTTACCTTCGGCCAGGCACTGCTGAGCACAGTCCTGTCTCTGATTCTGGGCCTGCCGGGGGGCTGGATACTTTCACACCTTGATTTTCCGGGAAAGAAATTCCTCAAAGCTTTGACAACGATTCCCTTTATACTGCCCTCAATTCTTGTGGTGCTGGGTTTCATCCTCTTCTGGGGACGTCAGGGTGTGGTCAATTCAGTACTTATGACACTCACAGGACAGGATAAACCTGTTCTGGATATTCTCTACTCTTTTAAAGCCATACTGCTGGCACATGTCTTTTACAACTTCCCCATTGCCCTGCGTCTTATTGCCGCCTGGTGGGAAGGTCTGGGAGAGAATCAGCACCAGGCCGCCAGAACTCTGGGAGCTTCTGAGGGGAGAATTTTTTCAACAATAACCCTGCCCCAGCTGCTCCCGGGGATGATCAGTGCGGGATCTCTGATCTTCCTCTACTGCTTTATGAGTTTTGCGGTAGTTCTTGTACTGGGAGGGGGCCCCCGTTACTCCACTCTAGAAGTGGAAGTATACAGACTGATTAAATACTCTCTTGATTTCGGTAAGGGCGGTGCACTTGCCCTTGTTGAAACAGCGGCGACCCTCTTTCTGACCTGGTTCTATATAAGAAGGGAGGGCAGAAACATTCACAGGGAGAGTCTGATACGCAGCAAGATGCACTGGAAGGATCTGCGCCTCAGGACAAAGCTTTTTACAGCCGCCTATTTTGTTCTGATCCTCTTTATCATCTTCGGACCGATTCTTACGGTAATGGCTCAGTCTTTTCTGGTTCAGACAACCAGAACCGGCCCGGTAGAACTCTCACTGCGCTGGTACAGAGAAATTCTGGCAGCACCGGGATCACTGAGAGGAAACAATGCCCACCTTCTGGCTCAGTCCATGAGAAACAGTCTCTTTCTGGGATTCTCCACACTCATTCTGACCCTGATCATCGGCTCCTATACATCCTGGGTTCTTGCGCGTTTCAACTTCCGCTTTTCCGGGATGGTTGAAACAGTGATCATGATGCCCATGGGGGTTTCATCGGTTGTTCTGGGAATGGGTTATCTCTGGCTCCTGCGGGGAGGCCGGCTGGGAGCAGTACCTCCGGTACTGACCATCATTCTTGCCCACACGGTTATTGCCCTCCCCTTTGTCCTGCGGGCTCTGACACCCGCCATGAAACGGATAAGACAGAACCTGCTGGACGCCTCCCGTCTTATGGGTGCCGGTGGAGTCAGGCAGTTTCTGAGTATTGAGCTGCCCCTGGTCAAGCCGGGACTCATTACAGGCGGCGCCTTCGCACTTGCAATTTCTCTTGGAGAAATCAATGCAACTCTGATCCTCTCAGATGCGGGAATCCCCACAATACCCATTGCCATTCTAAGGCTGATCGGAACATATAAATTCTACAGCGCCTGTGCTCTGGGAACCATTCTGATCCTGATATGCCTTGCTGCTTTTATCCTGATAGATGCCTTTGAAGGCTGGGAGAACTGATATGAAACTTACCATAGATAAGCTGAAACTGACTCTTGGAGATTTTAATCTCCAGTGTTCTCTGGATCTCCCCTCAGCTAAGCTGACCACACTGCTGGGGCCAAGCGGCTGCGGCAAGACAAGTCTGTTAAAATCCATTGCCGGATTATACAGTCCCGGAAAAGGAAAGATCATACTGGGTGAAAAAGATATAACGAATCTAGATCCCCGGTTCAGAAAAATTGGAATGGTTTTTCAGGATTATGCTTTATTCCCCCATATGAATGTTCAGAAAAACATCTGTTATGGGATGCCTCACAAGGGTGAAAAAGCCCATATCCGCTGTGCTGAACTTCTTGAGATGGTGGAATTGAAAGGCTTTGAAGAACGGAGAATAGAAGAGCTTTCAGGGGGAGAAAAACAGAGGATTGCTCTGGCAAGAGCCCTGGCTTCAGAGCCCGAGCTGCTTCTCCTTGATGAGCCCCTCAGCGCATTGGATGCACGACTCCGTAAAATCCTGAGAAGACAGATAAAAGAGATACAGAAACGTACCGGCATCACAACTGTCTATGTCACCCACGATCAGGAAGAGGCCATGGCCATATCGGATCTTGTTGTTCTGATGAACGGCGGCAGGGTGATACAGACAGACTCTCCCGAAGAGATTTACAGAACTCCCGTAAACAGTTTTGCCGGGGACTTTTTCGGCAATGCCAATATCCTTTCTCTGGAGCAGAGCTTCAGTATGCTTGGAAAATTTGATCTGCATGAAATTCCCTCATCAGTGAAAGGGATAAAAGAGACCATAGAGAGGGATAATCCAAAGCTCTTTTTCCGTCCTGAATGCTGCAGGGTTTTGGGAGATGAAGACAGTTTAAAAAAAGATATGGAACTCAGCTGCAGTGGAAAACTTCACTACAGTGAATTCGGGGGAGATTTTCACTATATGGAGATTGCCTGCGGGAATCAGATAATCAAGATAAAAAGCAGGGATCTAAGCAGACGGATAACTGGAGAGAAAGTCCGCCTGGCCATATCTTTACAGGATTGCCTCCTGCTGAACTGACGGCGGCAGCCTGATTACTGCCCGTACTGCCTTGTAATATGGGGAGTCATCATCCTCTTTGAGGCCAGTTCCACAGCATCCACAATACTTTGATATCCCGTACAGCGGCAGAGATTTCCCTTTAGAGCCTTACGGATAGTCTCTCTGTCGGGTTCGGGATTTTTATGCAGCAGATCCAGTGTCTGCATGATCATTCCGGGGGTACAGAATCCGCACTGCACTGCACCGGCATCGATAAATGCCTGCTGAACAGGATGCAGGCTGCCGTCTTCACGGAGAAGCCCTTCAATTGTGGTAACTTCACAGTCAAAGGCCCTGCTCAGCTTATAGCGGCATGAACGAACGGCCTTATGATCTACTAGAACCGTGCAGGCTCCGCAGGTACCCTCTTCACATCCATTCTTTGTTCCCGTCTGATCAAGAACATCCCGCAAATAGTGGAGAAGAGTCAGAGACTCATGTTCCTCACTGACAATATATTCATTTCCATTTACAATTATCTTACTCATACTGTTGGAGGCTCCTCAGCGCTTATCTTCAATGATTTTATATCAAGGGGCAGGGATTTCAGATGTATCCCGGTGGCAGCGGCAACGGCATTGGCGATTGCAGGAGAGATGATTTCCAGAGCCGGTTCTCCTATTCCTTTCACCCCTGTGGGTGAGAGTGGATCCGGGTTCTCAATAATATGAGCCGTAATATCGGGGATATCAGTTGCCCGGGGAATCTTATATTTTGAAAAGTTCAAAGACACAGCCTTTCCCTCATCATCCACAAGAAATTTTTCTGTAAGAGCCATACCGGCGCCCTGCACTATACCGCCCTGAATCTGTCCTATGACCATGGGAGGATTCACCGCCCTGCCGATATCATGAGAGGCCACAATATTCAGGATTCGGCAACTTCCTTTCACAGGATCTATCTCAAGTTCTACTGCCTGGGCACTGTAGACATAAGAAAAATAGGCATCACCCTGTCCATTCTCCTCGTCCCAGGAAACCGGAGGTGCCTGAAATGTACCGAATGCAAAGGGATATACCCGGGCCAGATACATTTTCTTACCGGCTTCCTCCCAGCTGAGGGAACGTCCCCGGCTGCCGAAAATCCGATCATCCCGGAACTCAATCTCTTCACCTTCGTCAACAAGATCCGTCTTGAGAGCTCCAGCCAGGATTACCTTGAGCTTATCAACGGCATCCTTGATTGCAGCGCCGCCCACAAGGGTTCCACGGGAGGCGACAGTTGTTCCTCCATCAGGAATAGAGGCAGTTGTTGAAGCCTGATAATGAATTTTATCCACCGGAACACCAAGCATCTCGGATGCCAGAATGATCATGGCACTGGGGGCGCCCTGTCCGTTTTCAAAAACAGAAACATCCATAACAATGGAGCCGTCAAACTGAACATTTACTGAAGCACAGCAGAAATCCATCCCTTCGGCTCCGAGACTGCATCCTCTATAGGAACAGGCTATGCCGATTCCATACAAAAGTCCGTCTTTACCGGGTTTTCCATAGGAGGATTTCTTTCTTTTTTCTTCATAGGAGATGGAAGAGGCAGTCTTATCAAGGACTTCACAGAGACTGACCGTATGATCGTCCAGAATCTGTCCCGTGATGGTTTCGCTGTTCTGTGTCACTGCATTCTTTTTTCGAATATCCAAAGGACTCATCCCCAGTTTTTCGGCAGCCATATCCATAATCTGTTCGAAGGCGAAATTTGTCTGGGGAGATCCGAAGCCTCTCATGGCTCCGGTAAATATATTATTGGTGGCAACACCGTACACATCGGCTCTTATATCTCCAAGGGCATAGGGACCCACATTCTGTGCTGCCGACCGCCATGTGGACCAGGGAGTTGTGGAGGTATAGGCTCCCGAATCGGAAAGAGTTTTACTGATGACAGAAAGGAGTACCCCCTCTTTTGAAAATCCTGCCTTGTACCACATCTTATAAGGATTTCTCTTATAGCTCTCCCTCATGGACCAGGGGCGGTCATAACGAAGCTTCACAGGTCTCTTAAGGGCAACAGCAGCCAGAGCAGCTCTGGCGCAGACCAATGAAGCTGTATCATCCTTGCCGCCAAAACTTCCGCCCACCGCATGTGCGTGAACAATAACCGATGCCAGAGGCCGTCCCAGAAAAGCACAGATAAAACGTCTTGTGCTGAAGGGATGCTGAACAGAGCCATAAATATCTAAAACCCCGTCATCACGGGGTACACAGATACCGCATTCGGGCTCCATATAGGCATGTTCCACCAGGGGGGTCTCAAAAAAATCTTCGATAATAATATCGGATTCAGCCATCAGCTTATCTGGGTCACCCTTGCGGACCTTGTGGTGGTTTACAATGTTTCCGGGACGTCCCTCTGGAATAACAACAGCATCAGCTTTCATGGCTTCTTCAGTATTAAGAATTACCGGAAGAACTTTTGCCTCCACCCTGACCTTCTGGGAAGCGGCAATGGCCTGTTCTCTGGTTTCAGCCGTTACAATCGCAACCACATCTCCCGTACTCCGGATGCGGTCTTTTACAAGAATGGGACAATCCTGATCAATCTGACCTGAACATAAGTTCCCTGGTACATCTTTCCAGGTCTGTACGGCAAGAACGCCGGGCATGTTCTGTGCGTCCTCAATAAGAATAGAGTGTATCCGTGCATGGACAAAATCACTGTATACAGGAACGGAGTGAGCCATTCCCGGAAAAGAGAAATCATCGGCGAAACGGGCAGTGCCGCAGACCTTCTGCCTGGCATCATTTCTAAAACAGTTCTTCACAGTTCCTCCGATTATTTCAAGTGTAAATATTTATTATTTGACTGATTGATTAATTATACCCCCGGGAAGCAATACAATCAACTTATTAAAACAAATGTCCCTGAGTCCATTCCTTTCCAGGGGGAGCTTTCTCCCGTCCTCCGGGCAGGCATTCCCAGGCTTCAAGACTCTCCTGATTCAGATGCCAGTGACTGTCACTGAGGTCAGGCCGTTCCTCACCAAGCCAGTCTGATGCAGCTTCACGGCTCAGCATGACAGGCATTCGGGGTTTTTCATTATGTACTTTCTGCAGAAGATCTCTGGACTCAACAGTCAGGATTGAAAAAGTCAGATTCGGCCAGTCTACAGGAAGATTCCGATTTTCCTGCCAGATTCCTCCCAGATAAATCAGCCCTTTATCCCTGGGCCGGATATACCAGGTGGACTTTGTCGTACCCTTTAGATGAGGTTCATAAAACCCCTCTACAGGAAGGATACAGCGCTTAGCGGGCCAGCTCTCCCGGAATGAGGGTTTTTCAGAGAGACTCTCCCAGCGGGCATTTATGGTACCGGAGCGTATCTTTCCAGCTTTGTCAGAATCCTTTACCCAGGCGGGAATCAGCCCCCAGTGAAGCAGATCCCCTGCTGAATTTAAATCTTCCCTTAAAACGGGTAGCCCCGGAAAACTGAAACCTGATATCCTGAACCCCGGATTTTGATACAGTTCATCCAGTAGATGATGAAAACGGGGATCATTTTCAATGGTTTCTCTTGTCAATGCAACACTGAAACACATAGCACCCTCCTGATTTCCATTCTAAAACTAAAAGTTCCATGAATAAAGGGATGCCCAGAATCAGCTAATGTATTTTTTTATTTAATTAATGAGTAATACATTATACTTTAGTGCTACACAGAGTAACCATATCAGATTAGAATGGTATCTTTGTTAAAGAGAGTACACAGGAATAAACATGCTTAATAAACAATGGAAGTCTTATATATTTTTCCACTATATCACTGACTTGGCTCTTGTAAGTCTCTCCTGGCTTCTTGCGACCCATATCCGCTTTATGGTTTTGGAGAACAATTATAAATCCTTTATACATTTCCTATATCTGATGCCGATCCCTGTTCTGGTGGCGGCTTATCTATTATACAGAGAGCGATTCTATACGCAGCAGATTCTCCATGCCTGGCATAGAGAGTTTTCCAAATTGCTCATGCTGAATATTAAGATTCAGATCTTTTTTGTTTTTGCAGGATACAACCTTCAGTCAGACAGAATATCACGTCTTACACTCATTATCTTTTTCCTGATCAACCAGATATTACTGATCATGAACAGAGTATTCTTCAGAAACCATCTTATGATGAAGGTGATTAAAGGAGAGCTCAGGCAAACTGTTTTTCTCATTGGTCACGGCCTGCATGTGGACCGCTTGATAAAAAAAGTTATGGAGAATCCTCAAATGGCGATTGAAATATGCTGCTGGGCGGATTCTAAAGGGAAGGCCGAAGAGCTGGGAATTCCATCCTGCAGTTATGAGGATGTGGATAAAGAAGTGGCCAGATTTGATCCCTGGAGTATCATGGTCGGGTACTCGGGAAGGGATCTCGGCAGGCAGGAAAAATATATTAAAGGCCATTACAACCAGGTCATACCCATCATACTGATTCCACAGGTGAATTATGCCCTTATCGGAACAACCATCGAAGATGTACTTGGAATGCCTTTAATCTTTATCAACAGACCTGCCACGAATCAATTTGCCCTTATAGGTAAGAGAGCGACGGATATAGCCGGCTCCTTTTTCGGACTGCTGGTCCTCTCTCCCATGCTCTTGATTATTGCTGTACTGGTAAAAATCACTTCCCCCGGCCCCATATTCTACGGCCAGGAGAGAATGACCCAGGATGGGAAAGTCTTTAAGATGTGGAAATTCAGATCCATGCGTCAGGGAGCAGACAAGGAAGACGGATTCACCTGGACAACAGAAGATGATCCCCGCAAGACTAAATTCGGATCATTTATCAGAAAGACCAGCCTGGATGAATTCCCCCAATTCTGGAATGTACTGATAGGAGATATGAGTCTTGTCGGTCCCAGGCCGGAACGCCCCGAACTGATTGAGGAGTTCAAGGATGAAATCCCCGGCTATATGCTCCGTCATAAAATGAAAGCCGGAATCACAGGATGGGCTCAGATCAACGGCTGGCGGGGTAATACAAGTCTTGAAAAAAGAATCCAATTCGATATGTACTATATCCGGAACTGGCGTTTTGCTCTGGACCTGAAGATACTTCTTTTGACTGTCTTTAATGGTTTTGTAAATAAAAACGCCTACTAGAGGAAAATATGAAAAATATACTTATCACCGGCGGTGCCGGATTTGTGGGATTCCATCTCTCGGGACACCCCTACTTTAAAGACTGTGACAAACTGGTCCTGACAGATAACCTGAACTCCTATTATGATCCTGCCCTCAAGTATGGACGTCTGGGAGAACGGGGATTTCAGGTGGATGAAAAGACTCCGGAGATGAAAGCCATAAGCAATGACAGGGGCTGGCTCTTCTATAAAGCAGATCTTAAAGACACAGAAAACATGAAGGCTCTCTTTAAGGAGCATCATTTTACCCAGGTAATTCACCTGGGAGCACAGGCGGGAGTTCGCTACAGCATCGAAAACCCCCAGAGCTATGTGGACAGCAACCTCCAGGGTTTTATGAATATTCTTGAATGCTGCCGTCACAACAAAATTGAACATCTGCTTTATGCCTCATCCTCATCGGTATACGGTGCCAATAAGAAAGTTCCTTTTCATGAAGATGATCCTGTAACAGAACCCATCAGCCTCTATGCGGCAACAAAAAGATCCAACGAAGTTCTGGCCCACTCCTACAGCCACCTCTATGGACTGCCCTGTACGGGTCTCCGTTTCTTCACTGTATACGGCCCCTGGGGACGTCCCGACATGGCCTACTTCTCATTTGCAGAGAAGATTATCGCCGGTCAGAGCATTCAGGTTTTCAACAACGGAGATATGAAGCGGGATTTCACATTTGTAGAAGATATCACCGAAAGCATATCCCGCCTGGTAGAGAAGCCCATGTCGGCTGGTAAAGACAGGGTACCCGCAAGGATTCTCAATATCGGGCACGGTTCCCCCGTGGACCTCCTGGAGTTCATCAAGATTATTGAGAAGAATCTCGGTATGGAAGCCAAAAAGGAGTTCCTTCCCATGCAGGACGGTGACGTTCCCATGACCTGGGCGGATACGTCACAGCTTGAGGCCCTTACAGGCTACACTCCAAAGGTTACTTTGGAAGAGGGAATCGAGAAGTTTGCCAGCTGGTATAAAAGATATAGAGAGATAATCTGAATATGAAAAGAGACGAAAAAAAGGTTGTCCCAGAAAGGACAACCTCAAATACTCATAGCTATCAAAGAAAATTATGGTGCAGTGTACATTACATCATAAGTTCTCCACTCATCCTTAAAACCAATATCTGAAAATTCCATTTCAAGATAATCAACTCCATCTGCACTTGTAATTAGGCTGTATTTATCACCTGGTGACACTTTCATTGTCCAGTCATTAACAGCCTCTGTATAGGTCGATCCAGTAACTGTAGCAGGATATGTTCCAGACTTAGTAGTACCATCAGCTACATTGTTATCAGGAGTATTCTCATTATAAGAGGTTATAATTATATCATAATAATTAACTCCATTCTGTTTTTCAATTTTCTTATAGGTTCCTGAAACAGATACGGATCTGAGTGTTTTACCAGCAAATCCAACACTTGCAGTGGCGAAATCACCAATGACATATTCCCAAGCCTCATCATCAAACCAATCATTTCCACCACTCTCATGTGCATTAATCCTAGCAATTGAATAACCAATGGTTGCCGTATCAACATAGGCCACATCAAATGCAGATGTGAAAGTCAAAGAATAAGACATTGAAAATGTACCGGCATTATCAGTCAGCTCGCTATAAATGGCAGACACATTCTGATCTACAAGAGAAGTCCTCGTGACTGAATCACTTGTTGCTGTATTCGTATTCGTTTTCACAATTACAAAAGGTTCAGAAGTTGCGAAGGTCTTACCTTCTAAAGCATAATTAAACTGTTGATCGGCATTCCAATCCTCAATGGAAACTTCCATTGGGCTGTCATCGCAAGCCATAAATGAGAATACAAATAAAACAGAAAGGAAAATTAGTAACGCTTTTTTCATTAGAAACTCCTTAGAATATGATATTATAATAATAAACCATAATTTTATAAAAGCAACCAATTGTATATAGTTATTTTTTATTTTATAATTAATGACTGTAAATTTTTAAGATAATTCCGTAATTCCATCCAGAGACCCAGGATGTTGGAAACCAGTCAGAAAAGAAACTGAATCGATAAGAGACGACTCCGGAAATTCGAACCTTGGAGATTATAATATCTGCTCCGAGCTGCGGTTCTACAATGAAGATTCCATCGCCTCTATTTGCGACCATAGACCCTCCCCCTCCTGCTAATAAGCCCAGATAGGGTTGAACAAAACTACGGGCAAAAAAACTACGCCCAACAACCCCTCCTCCATATATCAAGTTTCGGGGAAAGGCGAAGCTGTAATTTCCATTATCTTCACTACTGACATCAACTAAACTTACTATGTCTGATGTCCCATAATAGAAGGCGGCTCCAAATATCCATTGATCAAGAACTAATCCGATTTGTCCTCCCACCATTGTTAATTTTTGCTCATCAAGAGTGGTAAAACGCAATTCAGGACTGATGACCCATCCTATCTCCTGATCCTCACAAAATGTCAGGCCTCCTATAAAGAGTAGTAATAGAATTATCCAGTATAACTTATTCATTTTCATATTGAGTTCACGGTGTGATCAAGGATAAATTGTCATTGTCAGAGACAGGAGGTGGTTGTTTTCATTCAGGAAAGATCCTGAATTAACGGCCTTGAAGTTTCCTGTGTTCTTATAGTCTGAGTAGTACTTCAGTACATAATCATAGTTTGCTCCGAAGGCGATGGGTGTTCCGCTGCTGGTGAGATCCCAGCTTCCGCCCAGACTGAAGATATGAAACCATTCGTAGACTGCGTCCTTGAGGAAATCCTTGCTGCCCTCCTGGCCGTAGGCGCCGTTGGGGTCGTTGTCGGGAGTCAGGGCGACACCATTAAAATCAGGATCATCTGGATTTGGATTTGTTACAGGATTTCCATCTTCATCAATATAGTTCCCGGCATCATCCTGCAGATATCCACCGCTGCCCCAGGCATCGTAATAACTCCCCGCATTTGTTCCATGGCGAACCATCCTGTAACCAAACTCTGCGGTAAATCCCTTTTTGGGCTGAGACTTGAGCTTCAGCATAAGCTCGTCGGAGTTGGGTTCAAGGCTGTATCCAAGGGATTCCCCATTGTTCAGATAGTCAGTCTCCATATCCAATCCGTTATACCAGGGAGAACTGTTAACTGTGTAATGGGTATAGGTAAAGGGTTCAATCTTTGTGTACTGCAGTAAAGCTGTGGTCCAGGGAAGTCCGGGGACGGGTACTTCAACTCCGGTCTGATAGCTGTACATATTGGCATAGTTTCCAAAAAAATCGGGATGATTGAAGCGTGCTTCATCCAGAAAGGCAGAAAAGTAAACCTTTCCCCATCCGGCTTTCTTTAGAGCAATGGTTCCACCCATGGCCATGTTATCAAAGTCTCCCACATTGTTCTGATAGGAGAACTGACTGTAGAGAGGATGAAGATATCCCAGCTCAGGACGTTTCATATAGACACCGCTGTCTGAAAAAGCGAGATACAACCAGTCCGTGGGCATCACTTCAAGCTGAAGGATTGAGAACATATTCTGCTGAGTCCGTGAGGTTCCCTTTATATTGTAATCATCAACATTTCTATAGCTTTCCCCATATTCCAATGTTCCTGTGAGGAAAGAGAGGTTAAACCACTTCCAGGGATTAATAGATCCCTCAAAACCCATAAAGGGGCGGGCTGTGCTGCTGAGAAAGAGATTTCCCTCTCCCATACCCCAGTCACGTCTGAGACGTCCGAAGCGGAGATCCACAGCATTGTCCCAGAAAGAGGCCGCTATTTCGGCATCATATGCATATCCAAAAGCAAGACCGTCAGGCATGGCTGCAAAGTAATTCAGCCCATCAATGGGGTGGATACCTCCGTCCCATTGTTTTGTATAAGTATAGGGTGCCCAGGCAGTGGGACCGTAACTTGTATCCTTATCATATTCATCCGCCGCATAGGCGCCGCCTTCAAGATCCAGTCCCCAGGAAACAGAACTGCCGAGATCACCTTTTAAGCGGACCGCTGCAATAACCTCGCCCCCTGAAGCTGTGATATCATTCAGTTTTGCCTGAGCATGCATTTCGGCATCAACTTCCCCTCTCAGGGTAAATATTTCACCTTCAACTCTTATATCACCGTCTTTAAGAAATTTCCGGTCTTCATCCACAACATATTTATCATAGAAATCCAGAAAGACCCCTTTTTCAGCAGGGCTCATCTTAGGCTGATATTTCTTAACATCCTCCAGGAGAGAAACAACCAGAGAGCGGGGATAGGGACGGACGGCTCTCTGCTGTCCCGTGTATCCTTTCATCTCGGCCTGTTCAAGGAAATTATATAATGCGGTATCTCTCAGGGGCACCGCATTGTGGCTCTGCGCAGAGAGACCTGCGGTCAGAGTAAGTAGTAATGCGAGCATCACAAGGATAGATTTTTTCATAGTAGTTCTCCAATGGCCAAAGGGCCTTTACATATACAAACAATTAACAGTCAAAGAATTGTCAGTCTTCAGAAACAGACCGATACATTTCCTTTATTTTCAATACATTATTTTCAGGTGAAAATTCCAGGCAGATTCTTTCAGCCTCATCCACAAACGATACGAATTTTCCTTTCTCAAGCAAAGTAACAGCTTCCCGAATTCCTTCTGCATTATCAGAAGCATCCCCGGGGGAAGTGAGTATACCTGTTTTTCCGGGAATGATAAGGTCTTTATTGCCCACACAATCAGTTCCTACTATGGGAATACGGCAGAGAGCCGCTTCCACAACAGCAGTAGGGAGCCCCTCAAACAGCGCAGTGCTCCAGTAAAGGTCAAAGTAGCGGAGAAGACTGCCCGCATCCTTTACTGAACCCCATAGAAAGATCCTCTCCTTATAGGGAGACTGTTCTATACGCCTCCGCACAGTCCCGGCATATTCCCTGTCCTGAGGAGTCTCGCCGCCCATCACATGGAGGGCTGCATCCCCTATATCACCGGCAAAAAGATCAAAGGCATCCACCATGGTGATCAGGTCTTTCTGATGAGAGAGACGGGAAAGGGTGACTATATTCTTTGAATAAGACTCAAGACAGCGGGAGATATCTGCGGGCAGCTCTGCATCGTTAATATTGATGCCGTTGGGTATCAGAAAAAGGCGGCTCTGATCCAGACCCGGGATTTTAGTATTAAGCAGCTCCTTCTCAGAAGGAGAAACCAGTACGGTTCCATCCATCCTTCGGGCAACTGCACGTTCAAACGCAAGATAAGCCTTAAGCTTCATACCTGAATATTTGATATGGAACCCCCGCATGGTATGAAACATACGGTAGGAACGACTTTCAGGAGAACGGCGTCCCGGAACCTGAAAGACCGTAAAGAAAGATGAAATAAATCCATAAAAGGCTGCACCCTTTCCGTTCACATGAACAATGTCGGGTTTCAGCTCTTTGATCAGTTTTACAAGGGCACGGATACTCCTCAGTTTTACAGAGGTCATATCTATGGGATGAACAACTGTCCCTGAAGCATCATATTCAGCCTCAAGGGTTTTATCCTGGGGAGCTGCAGCCACATGATGCTCAAAATCATCAAGACTGGCATTGATAAAACGGAGAACATTGATCTGCGCTCCCCCTCGTTTAAACTCGGGAAAAAGGTGAAGGATCTTTTTATGTTCCCCAGCACCCGATTGTTCCCCGGTGCCCGAATGTTCAGTCACGGGGAGTCTCCAGAAAGGCTTCCACTTCACGACCCATACGGCTTAGGGAGAAAAACTCTTTTACTGTCTCAGTTCCGGCAGCACCTATGGCAGGAAGTTCGGCTCTGCGCCCATAGAGTTCTTCCATACGCCTGGCTATGGCAACCGCCTCTCGTTCCACTGCAAATCCGTTTTTATTATCCACCAGAAACTCTTCGGTTCCTCCCGATAATGTCGTAAGAACCGGAAGTCCCAGCATCATCCCCTCTAACAGGGCATTGGAGATTCCTTCGTTTTCAGACACCAGGGCAAAGATATCCGCTGTCTGCAGAAAGGGGACAGGATCACTCTGAAACCCGGCCATATCAACAGAATCTTCCAGCTTAAGATCTTTAATCTGTTTATTAAGCTCGGCCTTCATAAGTCCGCTGCCCACAATGGTGAGACGGATACCCTTCCGGACATCCTCGGGCAGAGAAGCCAGTGCATCAAAAAGAAGATGAAATCCCTTTCGGGGAGTAAGAGTTCCCACTGAAACAATATTCAGACGGCTGTCCTTTCTCTCGGGAACACTGCCGGTCTTAATCTCGGGAATACCGTTATAGATCAGTTTGATTCTATCCTGATCCACAAAGTCATATTTCAGAAAATTATCCTTGGTTCTTTTAGCGTTGACTATAATTCCCTCATTCAGACGGGTATAGACAAAACGGCGCCAGCCGCTGTCCAGGTCCCTGACAATCCCCAGCCTGAGAATATGACGGATACGGAAAAGGCGGCTTAATACACCAAGCACAAAATACTCGGCCTTTTTAGTGCTGACTATGGCATCGGGCCTTTTAAAAAGAAGGATAAAAAAAGTAATCAGGAAAGTAAAAGGATCAAAGGCTGTAATAAAGGGAGCAAAAAGCCAGGGCTTTCCAAATTTTTTGCCAAGGAGGGGATTCCTTAAAAGGATGCTCACACTATGTCCCTGTTTCTCAAGTTCATTCATGGCCATGGTTGACCACTTCTCATTCCCACCCCATTCACGGGCGGAGCAGACAAAGAGTATTTTCAAGTTATTTCCTTTAAGCGGGCTGTCCATTTTTCATCGACATAATCGGTAATTTCCCGGTCGAAACGTTCATTGGAAAAGCCTTCGGCATGTTTGCGGATAAAATCAGAATCCCAGCTCATACCTTCAAGTTCAGTCATGGCTGCCGTAAGACTTTCGCTGTCCTGTTTTTCAAAAAAGACACCGGTTTTTCCGGCAATAACCGTATCAAGGGCTCCTCCCTTCTTCAGGGCGATAACGGGACGTCCGCAGGCCTGTGCCTCCACGGGAGTAATTCCGAAATCTTCCAGTGCAGGAAAAAGAAAAGCCTTGCAGCCCCTGTAATTATCCCTGACTTCTTCATCATTGAGAGAGCCTTTAAATTCGATTGTGGGACCCGCCATATCTTTCAGACGCTGTTCATCCGGACCGCCTCCGATAATCACAAGACGCCTGTTCAGGGCATTACATGCTTCAATGGCAAGATCTATTTTTTTATAGGGGACAAATCGGGAGATGATCATATAGTAGTCTTCCCCTTCTCCGGCCCTTCCGGGATCACCGGGGGTATAAAATTCAGTATTTACCGGAGGAAAGATTACATCCGCTTCTCGGCGGTAATACTTTCTGATACGCCGGGCGACAAAGTTGGAATTGGCAATAAAATAATCCACCCTCTGGCTGGAGAGCATATCCCACTGTCTTACTCCGGGCATTGTTCTACGCATTACAAAACGGGCCAGAGCTCCCGAAGAGGCATAGTATTCATGATAGAGATCCCATGCATAGCGCATGGGAGAATGTACGTATGCAATATGAACAGAATCAGGAGTGGTGATCACCCCTTTGGCACAGGAAGATGAGGATGACAGCACCACATCGTATTCAGACAGGTCAAACTCCTCAAAGGCCCGGGGCATAAGACTGAGCATCTTGGTATAGTGTTTCTTTGAAAAAGGAACCTTCTGCATAAAGGAGGGAACGACTCTGCTGCTGTCAAAGATATGACCGATTTTCTTGCGGTCATACACCGTGGTGTGAATAGGAGCATCAGGGTAAATATCATACCAGCGTTTGACGACTTTTTCAGCGCCCCCTGGAACAGTCAGCCAGTCATGTGTTATTGCTAATTTCATTATAGTTAAGACTAAATATTACGCATTCATCAGTCAAGGCCTATTCCGCTAAAGATAAAAGCTGTTTATAATTGTTATATCAGTGAAAAGTTCCAGAACAGGAAGGAAAATATGACTCCCGACACACTAAAAAATAAATACTATCTCATGAGACATGGACGGAGTCTGGCCAATGAAAAGAGTATTATTATCAGCGATCCCGCCAATGGATGTAATAGCTACGGTCTATCCGAAACAGGCAGACAGCAGATCCGGGAATCCCTGGAATCTTCCAGCTGTCTGGATGGAGAAACTCTGATCTACTGCTCGGACTTTTTACGAACGATGGAGACCGCATCTCTGGTATCAGAAATACTCCAGACAGGAATCCCTACTCTCACAGCATCATTAAGAGAGAGAAATTTTGGAGATTATGAGAAGTCCGGTGATTCAAACTATAAAAAAGTGTGGAAAAAGGATGTTCTGGACGGAGGAAATAACCATAACTCTGTGGAAAGCCCGGATGAAGTGAGAGCACGGTTTATCTCTTTTATAAACGGAATGGAGGAACAGTTTGAGGGAAAAGATATCCTCCTGATCTCCCATGGAGATATTCTTCAGATTGCTCTGACATGGCCGAAAAACGTGGCTGCCAAAGATCACCGCTCACAGAATCATCTGGAAACGGCGGAAATCCGACTGTTCAATCAGAAAGACTGACTTTTATTCCGGATTTTACTGAGGGCGTCATAGAGCTCGGTATACATTATCAACTGATCATATTCAATCATCCCTGAGAGGGCTTTTGACTTAACGGCAATATCAGCTTCCGTCAGGGCGGAGATAGAATTTAGTCCTCCCGCAGTAATCAAACCAATACGTCCGTCGGCAACCGGAATATCCAGCAGAGAATGCCCGGAATAGCCTATTTTGAGAATTCCACCCAGCCCCATCTCGGTCAGCTTTGCATGTATTTCAGTCACCTGATCCAGACTGCCGGCGGGAATCTCACGAAAACTGGCCCCGATAAAGCCATGCCCCGCCTCAGAAGCTCCCCGGCAGTCGGTCATTCCGCTGCTGATATAAACTTCTAGGGGGTCAACGCTTGTCCCGTTGTAGTTGATGATTGCCGCAAAACGGTCGGGACGGCTTCCGGAGATCTCAAGAAGTCCGCCAAAAACAGAGGTCACAGGAATGCCGCTTTTTAAGAAGACTCCGTTCAGAGTAATGGAACAGACCGTTCCCAGTCCAAAATATCCGGGAGGGATCTCGGTATCACCGATTTTCTCACCGGGACGGAAGACAGCCACTTTCTGTCCCATTGTCAATCCTGATTCAAATACAGGAGCCATAAGATGATAGACAACTGATGAGTTTTCCAGAGGAACAAGACTCACATTAACCAGTACGGTCCCCTTCCTTTTTTTCCAGTTGAAATTCATCTGATAAGAGAGCTCATCAATGCGGGAAGAGAGAAAACCAACCCGGTCATAGACCTGATTTCTGGCAATCTCCTTATGGCCGCCCGATGTAAGGTAGCGCCCTTTTTTTTCCTTGTACTCTGTGAGTCCGGCCTTGTCGAGGGCAAGCATATGAAAACGGACAGTACGCTCACTCAGGGCAGTTCCCCGCTCCTGAAGGCGCTCCTTTATGACCTGACTTGAAAGAGGCTGGTCTTCTTCTGAGAGGATTTTTAGGATCTGCAGTCTCTTCGCGTCTGTTTTTTCCATCAAAGAATATCTCCGGCCTCATCAGAATCACCGTCTACTCCGGACAGCAGAGATGTGAAGGCTCTCAATATGGGAGTCTGACTCTTACGGCGGTTTACACAGATCCCCACATTGTAGGGCTCCAGATCAAGGACATCGGGAAGAACTTTTATTTTTTCCTGGATAAGGCTGTTTTCTCTGACAAGAGAGGGGACAACTCCGAGACCGAAACCAAGGCTGACCAGAGCAATGATGGCTTCATTACCATCCACCTCGGCATAGACCTCAGGTTGAATCTGCATCGCCTTGAAAAAACGATCAAGTCTTTTGCGGGAGAGTCCCTTTTCGGGAAGAATAAGAGGAAGATCATACCAGGCGGTGCCTGTGGTCTGAAGACGGTCTGTCAGATGACACTCCGTTACGGGAGCTATCAACTGCAGAGGCGTACTTGTAACGCTGAGAAAAACAAGATTTTCGGGCAGAGAATCGGGTTCGGCGGCTACAGAAAGATCGGCCAGACCGCTCATCACGGAAGCGACCGCATCGGCGGCGGAGCCTGTTTTAAGATTTATATGAATACCCGGATACTTCAGACGGGATTTTTCCAGTAGATCGGGAAGAATTGTATAACACCCCGTTACGGAACTGTAGACAATCAGGTCTCCCTTGACGTCACGGCTCTCTTCAGACAGATCATTCTGAAGCTTCTGCCAATCCTCCAGAACAGACAGAGCATATTCCCGGAACCGGCTTCCCGCCGGAGTCAGAACAACTCCCCTGTTATCTCTGAAAAAGAGTTTCTGCCCCACCTGATCTTCCATTCTCTGAATGGTTCTGCTTAAAGCGGATGGGCTGATTGCCATAAGATGGCTGGTCTTTGTATAGTGTAGAGTCTCGGAAAGCTTAAGAAACAGCTTCAATTCCCGTATATCCATGGGGAGTTCTCCCTTAGTAAAATTACCCTATTATAGTGCATTAAGAGCCAAGGACAAATACCTGATCAATTCCGGCACTTTTATTTCCCGATCCTTTATTGTATCATTTAGGACTAAGTCTGTTTTATTACTATCAGGCCCCCGGGCCTTCACTGATTCAGACACAGGAGTGATGTTATTTACTCCTGTAGAATAGGAGACTAAAAACTGAAGAAACTCATCATACTTCTATCTCTATCTTCATTTCTCTATTCCTGTGCCGTTGATCAACAGATCAATCTGAACAAGGATGGATCAGGCACTGTTGAAAACGGTGTTTATCTTGAACCATTCTTCCTGACAACCCTTCAGGATCTGACAGACCTGAGTAATTCAGGAGCAGGCGGGAGAGACCGCCTTGAAGCCGATTCAATTGCTGCGGAAATAGCCCAGAATCCCTTTTTCACGGATATCCAGGTTGAATCACCTGGAGAAGGACAGTTCACGGGTTCATTAAGATTCAACCATATTGAAGAACTCTTTATGTCTGCCCGAGGGGCCTCAGATAACAACATACTCCGTTATACAGAACTGGGCGGCGGAATGCGGCAGCTGGATATAAGAATCAACGATGATAATTTTGATCAGATCTTTCAGCTTTTCCCCATGCTTCAAGACCCTGGATTTCAGTACTTTCTACCCGAAAACAATATCAGCGAGGCAGAATATACCGAAATGCTGCTCTTTATATTTGACGACAGTGAAGGAATTACCGAGAGTGCATTGAAGTCTCTCATAAGGACAGCCTCACTGAAACTCCTTATTACGGTGGATGGTACCATCGTGGAACAGACAGGAGGACAGAAACTGAACAATTCTACAATGAGAATCTCTCTCCCCCTTGTCAAACTCCTGCTTCATAAGGAAGACATAAACTATACTCTCCGGTACAGGTCCTGACAGGCAGGGCAATACCGGAATGAAAGACAGGGTTTCCAATCGGGGACCCAATAGAGAATCAAGGAAGGAAATATTATGAGTGATAAAAAAATCGGAATTATCGGTGCTGGAGCCTTCGGCTCGGCCATCGCAAAAATACTTGGTCAGAAAAATCTGGATACAACAATCTGGAGCTTTACCGAAGAGGGCGCCCGGGACATCAATGAAAAACGGGAGAACTGTGATTTTCTTCCGGGAGTTACAATTCCCCCTTCTGTAAGAGCAACCACAGATATTGTAGAGGCAGCAACGGGAAAAGATTACCTGATCCTTGCCACTCCCTCACTGTTCCTGGTGGATACGCTGAAGCAGATTCTTTCTGTTCCCAACATACTTGAAGGGGAAACCCTGATTGCCACAATAACCAAGGGATTCGCCCCCGGCAGGAACGGCCCCCAGTTTATTCTGGAAACCATGGAAAATTATCTTCCCGGTTTCTACAAGGGTAATCTTGTATATATTTCAGGACCAAGCCATGCCGAAGAGATCGGTGCCGGAAAGATTACCGGACTCATCTCCGCTTCCGTCAATCCCAGAAACTCCATTGAGTTCAGAGAACTTCTTAGCTCACCCAATACACGGCTTTTCTCCTCACTGGATGTGGTGGGTGTGCAGACCTGCGCCGCTCTGAAAAATGTTGTGGCCATAGCCTTCGGGATTCTGGATGCCCTCAAAGAGACTACTGATCGGGTGGGAGACAACACAGAATCATTCCTCTTTGCGGCAGGACTTAACGAGATCCAGCTCCTTGGAAAAAGCCTTGGATCCACACACCCTGAAACCTTCACATCCATTGCGGGTGTAGGAGACCTGGATGTAACCTGCCGTTCCCAGTACGGAAGAAACAGACGTTTTGGACGGGACATCGTACTGAAAAGAATTCATGAAAAGTACAAAGGCATTAATGACCTGATAGAAAATATCGGGAGCATCGGCTACCTCCCTGAAGGGGCAATTGCCGCACAGTATGCTGTACTTCTGGGAGAAAAATACAACCTGAAGCTGCCCATAATCCAGCTGGTTTATTCAATCCTGAACAGAGAGCTACAACCCGAACAAGCCATAAACCTCTTTTTAAGCTAACCCTTTTTTCAAGATTGACTTGCCAGGTAATGGCGTTAAGGATACAATTTCATGAAATGAAAATGAGCCGTTCTGTCATCATCCTACTTCTTGTAATGGTCTCTTCCCCCCTCTTTTCTCTGGATATTTATTTTAATGATATTCTCTGGCACAGCTATCATCAGGAAGACCTGGAATCTCTTCAGGTTAAATTCTCCGATAATGATGAAAGCCGTATAGGATTCACTGCGATACCCTTTATGGAACTGCTGCCTTTAATGAGTGAGATAGAAGGCATCAGAATAATGATTCCTTCTGGAGATATCTTCCTGAACGAAGAGCTGGAGAATCTCAGAACCTCGAATCTGAGAGCCGCTGCTGACAACAGCTGGGAACTGACTCTGAATAATTCGGTCTACCATGATCCCAGGCGTATAGAAGTTTATGGGACATCCGTTGAAAAGAATAATTACTTACTCTGGACCGAGCCCGGACTGAATTGTATTAAAGATCAGATAAGGGTATGGAGTTCACTTCATAAGGTAGAGGTCGAAATAAGAGAAGTTATCAGTATTGCTGATGAGCTGATTCACCGCCAGATGACGGGTGATCTGATGCCGGACTTCGTGCTTCAGTTTCAGAATGCCTCCCTTCCCTATGAGGCGGAAAAAACCGTAGCCTTTATTCTTCAGAGTACAATGACCCCGTCACGGGGTCAGGTCACTGATACCCTGGTACTCCCATCGGGCCACAAACTACACCCCGATCTTTTTCTAAGCATACTGGCATCTCTGTCTGGATGTGTTTCGCCCTATGACCCGGGCTTTCTGACGGGCCGGGAAGGGATCAGACAGGCAGCCGCTATTTATATAGACCAGCTACTTAATCACAGAATAGTTGAACAGGATGATTTCTTTTTGGAAGAAACATATAGAAATAATCTTTTCGCCTTCTTTCCGGCCAGGTCATTCCCCATACAGAGCGGATTTCCTGCAGCTCTTCCCCATCTGCCGGGAATGGACAGAGCACTTTCACCCAGAGTATACCCCCTTCAGCTGGTACTGAAAAATGAGATGCTTCCCGAAGGATCTCTTCTTGATTTTCTGAAACTTCCCGGGATTCAGCACAATCTGCTCTCAGTCTCATGCAGACTGCTTCCCGAAAAAACAGAAGCTCTTGAATATAGAGATTTAAGTGAAGAAGAAATAAAACTGCATGAGGAATGGAAAAGAGGGTATATCCTCTGCGAAAAGAACTACTTCTTCCGCAGAAGTATTGAAAGAAGTTTTCCTGATCTTTTCAGAGGCAAAGGAGATCTGCCGCGGTGAGTGAATTTCCATTTCTACCTCTGGACCCCGAACCCAGGGTCGGCATCTTCTGGAGTTATCAGGACTCCCTTTATTATTCAGAATCAGCTCCTGTCACCCAGGGTATGATCACATCCATATCTGTGGATTACAAAGTAGGTCATTATGCGGCCTGGTTTCTTATGAATAAAAAGGGTGTACTTGATAAACTACCTCCCAGTTTCCGTTCAGAATACGATTCAATCCCCAGGGGTCGTGTGGTATATTTATTCAGAAAGAAGAAATTTGTAATCTACCATGGTGATGAGATATCCCCAAAGGAACTTGCAGACATTAAATTAAACTTCTGCCTCCCGGAGGGATGGACCATCGATGATATTGATATGCATTACAACCCTCTTCCCGAGGACTTCGAATTTTAAAGAGGTATTGAGTGAAACGCGCTAAGGTTTTCAACAAAGGTATTTACCTTTTTATGAAATACACTGCAGGGGTCTGGTTTAAAATATTCTATCCAGTGAAAATTACAAATCCTGAAATAATTAAAGAAATGAAGGCTCCCTACCTTCTTCTCCCCAACCATATAATGATGTGGGATTCTGCTATTTTAACTATACTCTTCCCGGACCCGTTGCACTGTATGGGGTCCGAATCTCATTTCAGAAAACCTATTGTGGGATTCCTCTTGTCCCTTATCGGAATATTCCCCAAAGCCAAAGCAAAAAGTGATCTGGGAGCCATCCGTCATATGATGGATCTGAAAAACAAAAAGAAAAATATCTGTGTTTATCCAGAAGGTCAGATGAGTTGGGACGGAGGCAGTATGCCTCTCTTCTACTCAACCGCCAAACTGATCAAACTGCTTAAAATACCGGTTTATGTGCCTATTTTTGCCGGAGGATCTGCAGTTTATCCCCGCTGGGGGACAGGCAAACGGAAGGGACCGATGGAGCTTACGATTCACCCCCTTTTTACTGACAGCAAAGAGATCAAGGCTCTGGATCCGGACAGCATCTTTGAGAAATTAGAGAAGGTACTCAACTATCAGGATATGGATTTAACAATCCCCGAAAGGGGATGGGTCTATAAATCTGAAAAAAAAGCGGAATACCTGGAAGATATTCTCTTTATATGCCCCTCCTGCCGCGGTATAGCGACCCTGAAATCCCAGGGGAACAGCATAAGCTGCACATCCTGCGGATATAAGGGCACACTTGATGATCAGTATCAGTTCAGCTACAAAGATTCTGAAAAATCAGAGTCTCCCGCAGCCGGACATAAAACCATTATGGAATGGAATAAGTGGCAGGAAAAAGTGCTCCCCCAGATGCTGGCGTCCTATAAGGCAGAGGACTCAGAACGACCCTTTATGCTGGATACTGAGATCGAAATTAAAACCGGATTCAGAATGGCCCCTCTTCAGATATGGACAAAAAAGGGTTCCATGGCTCTGTTCAAAGACCATGTGATGCTGAAACCTGAAAAGGGAGATATTCGTCTAATCCCCTTTGACGAAATGAATGGGGTACACGTGATGACCCGGCAGAAACTGGAGTTCTATCATGAAAAAACACTCTACGTATTTTTCTTTCCTGATCAGAGGATTTCGGGATATAAATGGCTCTGCGCTTTCAGAAAACTGGGAATTCCTTCATCCTATGCCTGGCATGGTGAAGAGGTAGAAAAGATATAAAGGTTTATTTCAGTTCTGGGATTCCAGAGGAGTCCTGTCAAAGGGACATTCTATTATCCCGTCATCATAGAAAAGAGCTCCGCAGAAGGGGCAGCGCATATAAGTTCCGTCATGAAGAAACTCAACACTCTTCACACCGTTATACTGCAGATAGATCCGGGCATAGACACCGAAGTCGGGGTCCATCCCTCCCAGATAGCCGCTGGTATCCAGAAATCCGTCAAAACTGTCACCCGAACTGAGCTCCACCCTGCAGGGTGTATAGCCGTCGGGATACACTTCATAGTTGCCGGTCAGCTCGAAACGGGAGACCTTATAGAGATCCAGAGGATATTCAGCAAGCCCCCGGTCTGTTCCCCGTCTGAACCATACAAAGTACTTATTCTCCCCTTCGGGACTGAGATAACTGGCATTATTCAGGGTGTAATTATTACCGTCACTATCCTCTACCTGAACAGCATAGAAGGGATCATATTCCAGATTACCGGGAAAAGAGACCCTTTCCTGAGCCGTCAGTGGGAGTATCAGACATAAAAGAAAAACAGGCAGGACCGCTTTCATGATCTTCATATTACCCCCTCACAGTCCGCAAATCAATCCCTGACCTTAAACTGTACCTGCTGAGCGGGTACATCTACCCGCTCCGCTGCAACAGTGACTCTGCTGTTGAGGGCTAATTTTTCCTTGAGTGCTATCCTTGTTTCAAGGGCAAGAGAAGGAATCTGCAAAACCATCTGCTTGTCAGAGCGGCCCACAATGATCCCTTCACCCTCCCAGTCCGGATTCTCTGAGAGATAAACAAGCTTCCAATGCAGATTGGATGACCGTTCACTAAGACTGACCCTTCCGGTGACTGATTCACAGGACGCGGTTCCCTCAAGGATATCCTCTTCACTCAAAAGAGGCTGACCTGCCAGATAGAGACGGATCTGCTGCTGAACAAGGAGGTCGGAGTAGCGCCTCAGCGGGCTGGTGGCACGTGTATAGACCGGAAGACCCATTCCGCTGTGGGGACCGCCGATTGTAGTAGTCTGACTGCGTTTCATAAATCTTCTGAGCTGTACCATGGAAGCCGGATCGTCTTTGGATGTCTCGGGAAGATCTCCCTCGGGAGCAGGCTGTACAACATAGGGTATGGGGACCCCTTCATCCCTGGCAAAACGTGCACAATGGAATCCGGTCATCATCATGGCTTCCGCCACCAGGTCTCGACTGGCATATTCCTCGATGGGTGATATTCTGATCTCCCCGTCTTCGGCAACACGGATTTTAACCTCGGGCAGCTGCAGGAAGATTGCACCGTTTTCACGGCGCCAGATATTAAAGCGGTCAGTGACCTGCTTCATACTTTTAAAAGGTTCTTCTCCCAGCCTTGTCTCGGCAGCACTATAAGTAGTCCTTGTGACTTTTACTGTAGAAAAACAGATCTCACAATCTGTTATATTAAAATCATCATCCAGGGTATAAGCAAAGGAGAGAGCAGGAGAAATCTCCTGCAGACCCAGTCCCAGTTTTTCGGTTGCTTCATGAGGAAGCATGGGAACCGTGGTCTCCGGGATATATAGATTGGCAGCTCTGCCCCGGGCCTCCCTGTCCGCCTCTCCCCCTGCGGGGATAAGATAGGAAGAATCAGCAATATGTACCCAGAATTTCCCATCGGCAAAGCTCAGGGCATCATCGGGATCCTTGTTACCCTCATCATCAATAGCAAAAGCCTCCAAATGAGTCAGGTCCCGGCGTTCAACCTCAGGTCCCTTTTCCAGATCAAAGGAGGGAGCTTCCAGGGGCATATCATAGCGTTCAGGCCAGGGATTTCTTCGCAGATCCCAGACTCCAAGCTGCAGAAGCAGCCGATGTGCGTTCTCGGGACTCTGCTGCTTTCCAAGATCCTGAAGAATCCGGGATTTTTTACTTTTCTGGAGGCAGTACTGTTCAAGATCTGTAAGAAAACCCCTGTTCTCTTCCTGAATCTCTCCCTTTTTCAGGACTGTAATAAATGAAGACCAGCGCTCTTCGGCCTCCTTCTTCTCAGCCTCTTCCTTCTGAATGCGTTCCACATCTTCAGGAGTTCTGACTATAATATCGTCCACTGTTCCTTTGAACCAGGGAGTTCTGTTCAACAGAAGAAAAGCACCCCAGGCTGATTCGGGAGTGAATTCAGAAAATACGAGCTCAGCCAGCTCTTCAAGACTGGGAGATTCTCCCTGAAGCAATTCCCAGGCTTCCTCGGTCTGAGACTCGGGAAGCTGAATATTACTTACCGATTTAATCGGACCCTTATGCAGCTGAATTATATCTTTGGGACGTACTTTCTTCTCCTTCCCGTCGGGAAGGGATATGACAATTTTATCTGAGAGGATTTCAAGAATCCTTGCGGGTACCTGCTTATAGAGGACCAGAGCGTCTTTTTTCATAGGAACATCTTATACGATGGAGGAGAATCTGTCACGACAGGAGAGGAAATCGGAAATACACTGCTTAAGTTTTACAAACAGATGGGGAATAATATCGGAATATTTCTCCATAGCCGCTTTTTCAAGGGCAAGCGACCAGGATGCCAGATCATTTGCACCGAGATTCAATGCTCCCCCTTTTATGGAGTGAGCCTCCCTATGGATAAGAATCAGATCTCTCTCTTCAATAGCCTTTTCGATTATCTCAGTCTGGAGCTCAAGGTTATCCATAAATCCGAGAATTATCTCATTTACAGCTTCACGGTCTCCGTCCATCTCATTAAGAAAACCTTTATAATCGAAAGGAATAGTATTATCAGTTTCTGACTCATGACTGTTTGACTCAGGTTCATCACTCTCTTCATCAGGAACTGCAGATTCAGTTCGGGAATACCAGAATGTCATGGCTTCAAGAAGTTCCTTCTTACGGAGCGGTTTGGTCAGGACATCATTCATTCCGGCAATTCTACACTCCTCCTGATTAGAGCTGAGAACGTTGGCAGTCATACCGATAATGGGGATCTCTCCATATCCATCCATCCTCCGGATTCTCCTGGTTGCCTCCATACCGTCCATTTTAGGCATATGTACATCCATGAGTACAAGGTCATATTTTTTCTCCTGAATTTTACTCAGAGAGACAAGCCCGTTACGGGCAAGGTCAGCCTCACAGCCTGCACTCTGCAGGTGGTGCTGTACGATTTCCCTGTTGGTGGGATAATCTTCCACAACAAGAACTGTCATGCCCTCCAGGCTCTCTACTGCCCCCTCCCGGGAAATCCGAAGCCGTTCTTCATGGACAACGGCTTCGGATTTCCTGCAGCGGATAGTAAAATAGAATATGGAACCTTTCCCCTCAGTGGAATCACACCAGATCCGGCCTCCCATTATATTAACCAGATCTCTCGAAATAGTGATTCCAAGACCCGTCCCCCCGTAGTTCCTTGAAATTGAGGTATCCGCCTGAACAAAGCTTTCAAAAATACTTCGATGCATATCCTCGTGAATTCCAATTCCCGTATCGTGCACTTCAAAACGGATCAGCAGATCATTTCCTTTTTCCTCTTCCAGTACAGACTTCAGTTCAATTCCGCCCTTTGAGGTGAATTTGACAGCATTGGACATAAGATTCAGAAGAATCTGTCTGAGACGGTAAGAATCACTCCAGATAAAGTCTGGAATTCTGCTGTCATAATCCACAGTCAGCTTCAGCCCTTTATTCCTGGCCCTCAGACGGATAAAACTCATGGACTCAGACATCAGAGGCCTGAGAGGGAAGGAACTGTTATTAAGCTCCAGCTGATTTGCCTCAATTTTAGAAATATCAAGAAGCTGATTAATCAGGGTCATCAGATTTTCAGATTCATTCAGGATTTTATCGCCATACATCTGCCCTTCGGGGGAATCCAGAGAAGCCATGATGATCTCGGTAAAACCGATAATTCCGTTAAGAGGGGTTCTTATCTCATGAGAAATATTGGCCAGAAAACGACTCTTTGCTTTATTAGCCTCTTCAGCTTCCTGCTGAGCCTGTTCTGCCAGAACAATAGCCTTGCGCAGCTCTGAATCCGCCTTAACCTGATCTGAAATATCTGTGATGATTCCTTCCAGAACATCCAGACCTTCCAGAGCCTGCAGAATGATTCTGGCCCAGAAAGAATCTCCGTTCTTCCTGAAAGAGTGAAGTGAAAAAGAGACAGCCTCTCCTGGTTCCAGATTTGCAAAATGCCTGGGGTCAATAAAGTAGAACTGATCTTCCGGATGGGGCATAAGATGCAGTTTCAGATCATTAAGATCGTCACAGAGAAACAGCTGCACCATTTCACTGTTGGCATCCTTCAGGCGGCAGTCAATGGAGTTAAGGGTAAACAAACCGACCCGTGCCTGCTGAAGAAGATACTTGTATCTTGCTTCTACTGCTTCCTTTTCATCTTCAAGTGCAAACATCTGCTTCTGCAGACGTCTGCGTTCAAGCTCATTAATCGCTTTAATATCCATACAGGGCTGTCCTCAGAGATATTATACACTATTCTTGATATTCAGGAAATTCGAAGAGAATCCAGTTTTATTGAGATCGCTTCAAGAATGACTGCAAATGTTACAGGCTTGCACAGGAACTCATCAGCACCTGCCTGAAGACCCATATCAATATCATCTTCTCCTGCCAGGGCACTAAGGAGAATTATGGGAATATCAGATGCCCTTTCACCGGATCTGATAATCCGGGTAGTCTCATAGCCGTCTACCTCGGGCATTCTGACATCCATAAGGATAAGATCCGGTAACTGTTCGAGAAGATCCAGAACCTGCTGTCCTGTAGCTGCTTCAAGAACCGTTAGTCCCATATCACCCAGCCGTTTACAGAGGTGGCAGCGAATGAAGTCTTCATCATCAGCTATTATTATTTTTTTTCCTGTCAGAAGTTCTGTACCAGACAAGTCTCTCTCCTATTAAATATCCAATACAAATTATCAGCCTTTTAAGAGAGCTTTTCCAGACAAGTTTCACATAAATATAGAAATTCTGAATTTGGTTTTGAAAATCCCCGGCTAATTGGTCAGTGCGGCAATGGCTGCACCGAGAAGTGGTGCATCTTCAACCCGGACTATTTCGTAATACCGCTGCTGATCACCCGAGAGGATTTCCCGCAGATACTGCTCTACTCTGGTTCTAAACTGATAGAAACAGTAAAAAGTAGTGCCGTCAACGGTCAGACATACAGGCCTTAGAGGTGATTTACCCTCTCCTGATTTCAGCAAAGTTCCCGCCAGAGAAGAGGCCGCCAGACGAGCAGCTCTATCCAGAAGATTATTAATCAGATAAAAGAGAGTCTCTTTATCCTCAATCGAACAGCCCTTAAGAGCCTTTACAAGAATATTTCCATTGTCATTGGGATTATGGAGATAATCATCTACATCCTTGGTGCTTAAACGCCCCAGATCACTGAGTATATCTTTGGCCTCTGAGGTAAACAGATCATCCTGAATTGCTTTATCCAGTGTTTTTGTAACAACAAGACCGAAATAGCCGCCTGAGACCATCTTTTCCAGGAAGTAATGACCGGGATCACTTGTTCCCGCATCCAGTTCCTTATCAATATCTCCCTGGGGAGGCAGGCCGAATGAGCCGCATTCCGTATTGATAACCTGATTATGCGAAGGATCCATGCCCCTCAGTTTTTTAATATTACTGTTTGATTCAACATAGCAGCTGTTTATACCAGTTCCGAAAATATAACCGACATAGGCGGAAAAAACCTGATCGGGAAAAGAGATCATTCCTGTAAGCAAAGTAGCCACCGTATCATTAAGAATGACAATTTCCCGTTCCTCAGTGACACCTTTCTTCCTGAGATAGGCCAGCAGGTTTTCTCCGATCAGTTCACCATGTACTTCAGGACACTCAACTTCCTTGCTGAATTTGATCAGCTTTCCGTCTTTATTGGGAAACATTTCGGTGGGATATGAGAAACAGAATCCGATTTTATCACCCTTAGGGACAAGGTCAACAATATAATCAGCCAGCATATCAAAGAACTTATCTTTACCCACAGCTCCGCCTGTTCCGGGCATAGGGTATTTATTGAAGTTTTCAATAAGGGGTTTATAGTTTTCGTCAAATGAAACCAGAGCGGTTCTAAGGTTTGTTCCTCCCGCATCTATTACCACAACTTTTTTTGAGGGGGGTATGGGATTATCAATTTCAATATAAGTGGGAATCATGGCGATGCTGCTGTTTCCGGCAAGTCCCTTCTCCATTTCTCCCATAAAGTCCTGAACACATTTGTTCAGATCTACAGAATCCGAATGCATCTTATACTTTCTTAAAAATGATTCAACTTTGTTTTTGAGCTCACTCACATAATTCCCCCGGAAAAAGATTTCTAATTTATATAAAATCATAAATTGACATTAAATGTCCAGATACAGCTATTCTCTAAAAAAAGCGATCAGGTCTGTTGAACGACACGACCGTCCAGACAAATACCGGCCGTTGTATCTATGAGAATGTATATACCAGGGAGGGGAATAACAGCAATGCCTGACACATAACCGGGGTTAAGCAGTTCAGGATTCATATATAGAAAGGGGATTTACACGATTTTATTATTGAGAGAATAGTCTACCGGGATCAGGCTCCCAGAGCCCACTGGGTAAAGGGAACATACTTAACTGAGAGAATCTCATCCATTTCCGGACAATAAATATCCTCAACACAAAGACTCAGAGTTTCCATAATACCCTCATAGTTCCATTGTCCCGAATTCAGGGGATTGTAGCGGTTCTGATCAAGATCCTGATCCATATTCTTTCTGTAATCCATAATCAGCACCATTGCCACCAGGTGCATTCCTCTGGAAAGAATCTTCTCATCTCCCCCGGTAAAATGGCAGTAGGGAATCAATGGACGCATAATATCCTGATCATCCTGAGGGCTATGTTCATAAACATCTCTTACAGGTGTATGTTTGCTTAGTAGAAAGAGGGACAGATTTGTAAACCCATCCCTGAGAGGCTGTTTCGTTTCGGCAATAAAAGGGAGCATTCCGATTAGCTTGCAGAGTCTGTGTTCCAGAATATACTCTCTGCGCTCTTCCAGCTCGGGCATACCCTTCAGTACTTCAGACACAAGATTATTCCAATTGTCATCGGTATTGATCATTTCCATATTGTATTCGTCAGCCATCAAAGACTCCCTTTAGATATACTCTACTTATAGAATTCGCATGGTTTACTGGATTTGTATATCATCCAAAAGGTTCATATTTATTGAATTAACCTAAAATATAACACTGAAACTATCTAAATCAGGAATTTAACGCATATTTAACATTCGCACAGAAAATTGAAGATTTTTTTTAATTAATATTGTTCAATAGCTGTTATCCGGGGAGATATTATGAAAGTAACTGTTATTACAGTGGGAAAGCTTAAAGAAAAATACTGGAAATCAGCTATTGAGGAATATTCAAAACGTCTGGGACGCTACTGTAATCTTTCGGTGATTGAGGTGGCCGATGAGAAATGTCCGGAAAATGCCGGAGAAGAAGACATGAAGATCATCCGGAAAAAAGAGGGTGATAAAATCAGAGGGAAGATTCCCGGAAACTCCTATCTGGTGACTATGGAAATTAAAGGGAAAGAACAGGATTCTGTAAGCTTTGCCCGCTGGATGGATGCACTGCCTCACCAGGGTCATTCTCATATAGTCTTTGTTATTGGAGGCTCCCTGGGCCTTGATGAGGAACTCTGCAGCTCCAGCCGCCACTCTCTGTCTTTTTCAAAACTGACCTTCCCTCACCAGATGATGAGAGTCATCCTGTTGGAACAGATCTATAGAGCCTACCGAATCAATAGAAATGAGCCCTATCACAAATAGAAGAGATCAGCGAAGCAGTCTACGAATCACAGTTGTACCCGATGCCTCGGCAAGCTGCCGGGGAGATTGACCATTCAGATCTTTCAGATCAGGATCGGCACCCGCTTTTAAAAGAGTTCTGACTGTCTGCTCATCTCCCTCTTCCACAGCATAGTGAAGAGGGGTACGTCCTTTGTCATCACTGGGATCTGCGTCGGCACCGGATTCAATAAGAAGAGCCGCGATTCTCCAATGACTCAAGCGGGAGGCAATAAGCAGCGGAGTAAAACCTCTGGAATCTTTAGAATCAGGATCAGCACCCTCTTCAATCAGCATTCGGGATACATAATACTGCCCATTCAGAACAGCCTCGGCCAGGGCACTTCCCTGTTGTTTTACAATGGAGAAACCCACCGTCAGATGAGCACCGATAATACGGTACTTCCAGGAGGCCTTTTCTCCTGATTCAGCAGATTTCTCCAGGGCGACTATGGCTGTCCTTTTTTCGAAGGGACTCAGAATATAGCCCTTAAGGATCATGTCCTCTACAAGAGCTTCCTCTTCACCTGGACTATAGCTGTATACGGTTTTACCACTGCTGTTATTCTTAAAAAGATCAATTTGAATATTCTTGGTAATACCTCCGGGATGTGTCTCCGATTCCGAGCGGTCTAGAGTGTAGGTCATCCTGTAGGATGATCCTCCCTGTTCAAATATCTGCCCTCCTGCCCTGAAGCTGTTTTCCGGTGTAATTCCAAAACGAATCAGCTGAGGGTACCATTCGGGATGGAGTGCCCAAAGTTCCCGGGGAGTCTGTCCATCCAGCAGGGTCCAGCGGGGGCTTTCGAAAAGGATGACATCGTCAATCAGATCAAGAATATACCATTGCCAGTAGGAACCCCCTGTCTCTGCAGGAGATACAATTCCATAAGAGAATTCACCCTTTTCGGACCAGCCGATGGCATAAATCCCCATTCTGTCAAATCGGAAATCATCCAGTGCGGCAGGTCCGGACCAGCGTTCCTGTGATGAGAGTGTACTGGTAAAAATCAGCATTATAATAAACAGACTCAGAATCCGTCTTGATTTTCTGTACATGTCTTTCTAATATACCAGAAGAATTTCTAAAAATACACCGGGCATGATAAATCATCCCCAAAGGCAGAATAAATGAATATGAACAGCATGACGACTCTGGTGACTCTATTGGTTATCGGAATCGGTTATATAAGCCCCTTTTTCGCAGATCAGATCCGATCTGTCGGATTTTTCGCACTCTCCGGAGCCGTAACAAACTGGCTGGCAATCCATATGCTCTTTGAAAGAGTCCCGGGTCTTTACGGATCGGGAGTTATTCCTCTCCATTTTGAAGATTTCAAGGGTGGAATTAAAATTTTGATCATGGATCAGTTCTTTACAAAGGAAAATGTCTCCAGACTGATGGAGAGTGAGACAGGAGTTCTTACGGACAAGGTCGATTTTTCTGCTGCGGCGGATGCAGTAAATTATGACAGGATCTTCGAAGGTCTGAGTGAAACAATTTTGGCATCTTCTTTAGGGGGAATGCTCGGGATGTTCGGCGGGGCTTCGGTTATCGAAGGATTCAGAGCTCCTTTCATAGAAAAAACAAAAGAGATAATCCTGTCTGAAACATCCAGTCCTGAATTCCACAGCATGCTGGCGGGGTCCATGGACACAGAGAAAGCAGCTTCGGATATCATTGAAAATGTATCATCCATCGTCCAGAAAAGACTGGATGAACTTACTCCGGTCATGGTGAAGGAAATTGTCAAGGATATGATAAAGAAGCATCTGGGTTGGCTGGTATTATGGGGCGGTGTGTTCGGAGGAATAATCGGGCTGGCTATGAGCCTTCTCCCTATCTGAAACCTTCGCACATATTAGCTGCAGTTTTTATGTTCAAACGAAAATAGTGCTGCGAAATATTTTGGACAAAAAAAGTCCCTGAAGAAAAGGAGGAAACTTCAGGGACACAAAAAGTAATTGGAAAAAAAGGTAATCAATCTTTTTCTCCTGTAGGATTCAGTTAACAACCAAGTCCATTCTGTATTAGTACTTCAGTGAAGAAAAGGAGGAAAACTCCGCCTGAAGCTTCTTACTAATTCATTTCAAAATATAATAATCTCATCTTCGAAAGTCAAGCCAACGACATGACTTTTGTATCTATAGACCAATACATTCCCCAATGAACTTGACCCAATCTTAGACTTTGATTGTCAAGATTATGTGAAGATTCTATCAAGAATGCTTCAAGTTATTTCGGTTTTGTGTGAACAATTCCTTACTTTAGACTTAACAATGACCGCATACTACCCGGATTCCCAGGGCAGAGTTTCATCCTAATTCATTTTCGGGAAAAGAGATCCTGAACAGGGCGGAGCCATGACGTCCTTCATGTGCACTGAGGGTGCCTCCCTGGTTCTCAATAATTATTCTGCTTATGGATAATCCCAGACCACTTCCTTCACTATTCCTGGACTTATCAATTTTAAAAAAACGATTAAATATTTTTTCTCTATACTCTGGAGAAATTCCTTCCCCTGAATCTTCAATTTCTACAATTATGCAGTTTTTTTGACGAAGACAGCGCATAATTATATAACCATTATCGGGTGTATGCCTCAAAGCATTGACCATCAGATTCTTCAAAACCTGTCTGGTTTTGTTCATATCACCCTTAAATTTGATATTCCCGCTGTCCTCAAGTTGAACAGATATATTCTTATGAACTGCAAGAGCCCTGAAATCTTCTGCCGTATGGCCGACCAGTTCTGAGAGAGAGAATTCTATCTTCTCAGTACTGCCCCGCTTTGATTCTTCACTTGCCAGAACCTGCAGATTCTTTATCAGCTCTGCCAGAACTGTACTCTCCCGATGAAGAGATTCCAGCCTGCTGCGGTCGGCTTTATAAACACCATCCAGAATCATCTCCAGATTTCCCATAATAAGGCTGACTGGAGTCCTCAGTTCATGGGCCGTATCTGAAATAATCTGTTTTTTCCACTCTTCCGAAGCCTCAAGGGATGCGGCCATCTCATTGAATCCTTCGGAGAGCATGGTCAGATCATCCCTGATGGTGATTTTTGAATCTGGGATTTTCACTCTGTAGGAGTACTCACCCTTCTGCAATGTCTGCACACCAAGATGAAGACTTTTCAGGGGGCGGAGAGCCCTTCTCAGGAGAAATACACCGAAAAAAGATGCCAGCAGGGCCGAAATAATCGGATACAGAAGGATTCCCCTGACAATGGATGTCATCTGATGGATATCTCCACGGCTCTCAGTCTGTCCAGCCTGATTACCTGCCAGAACATAGCCTGTGATCTTATCATTCATATAGTAGGGAGCACCCTGTTTATAGATTTCTGAACTGAGATGATTTTCATCATTATCATGGGCATCCCGGTACTGTCCCTGCAGAATATTGCCCTTTTCATCAGTAATGATCAGAGGTATGAACTCATCGCCATCTGCCAGAACCAGAGTCTGTCCGGGCAGAATATTTCTTAAAGGAGATCTCTGAGGCTCTTCTGGTGGATTCATCCTGCCGGGTCCCATCCTTCCTTCACCCATCCTTCCTTCACCCATCCTTCCTTGACCCATCCTTCCTTCACCCATAGGAGACCTGCTTCCCTGCATTCCCTGACTTGCAATAGCACGGCTCAGCTGCAGTTCACCTTTGTCCGCTGCAGAGCTTAGAGAATCGGCAACCACAATGGCAATATTCATATCCCTCTGCATATTCATGCCCCGAACCTGCTGAACCGTAACAGAGCTCACAAAAAGGATACTCACAAGAGAGCTGAGAAACACCGATAGCATCATAATGGCTATGAGACGGGCGGTTAACGATATATTCACTCCGAATCCTGCATTTTATATCCCACACCCCAGACAGTGAGAATATACTCGGGATGTGCCGGATCTTCTTCTATCAGTTTACGGATATTTTTAATATGGACATCAATGGAGCGTTCATAACCCTCATAGGGGTCCTCCTGAAAAGCCTGCAGCAGATCCATCCTGTTAAAGACACGTCCCGGAGATCTCACCAATTTGGCAAGAATATCGAATTGAGCCGCTGTGAGCTCAACATGGGCTCCACGAACGGAAACAGAATGTTTGGCCCGGTCCATTTTCAGATCGGCTATCACCAGCTCTTCCTCTTCTGAAACCTCAGGGGCAGTGCTCTGTTTAGGGGCCGAACGTCTTAGAACAGTTCTCACACGGGCGGCCAGTTCTTTCATGCTGAAGGGTTTGGCAATATAGTCATCCGCTCCCAGTTCCAGTCCCAGAACGGTGTCACCCTCTTCTGTTTTTGCAGTTACCATAATAACAGGGACATCAGATTCTCTACGGATTTCCCGCAGAACCTCTGTACCGTCCAGCCGGGGCATCATAATATCAAGGAGAACAAGATCTATCTCCTGCTTACGGAAAACCTTGAGAGCCTCCATTCCGTCATAGGCGGAGATTGTGGAAAAACCCAGGGCTTCCATATAATCGCAGACCATTTCATTGATTCCGCGTTCATCTTCTACAACAAGTATTGTCTTCATATCACCAGTATAATACAGAGTAACTATGAACAAAGTATGAACGGAATATAAAAATTACTGACGTCTTCCGGGATCGACAGCCTAAACGGCCTTCCTGCATAACAATCTCGACTACTTTTTCCTGGCTGTGATCAAATCCTGCATCTTCAGGGCATCAGCATTTTCAGGAAACAGGGAAAGAGCCTTTGTACACCATCCCCCTGCGTCATCCCAGGCCTTCTTCTTACGCCGGGCATCCGCAAGGGTCAGATACAGATCAAAACGATCATATTCGTTTCTTATGAGAGACTCGGATGAGATTAGAATCCGGGCGGCTTCTACAGGATTTCCTCCAAATAGCGGCGGGGCATTAATCAAACCCTGGGCAGACAGCAGACGGGCAGTGAAATCATCAGGATCAAGCTCCAAAGCCAGATCGGTCATTTCCTGAATCTCGCCTCCTGTCCTGATGAGTACAGAAGTTTTCTGAAGAAGCATCCAGTGAGATTTAAGTAATGCGGTCTGAACCAGAAAAAACTGCTCACCCCCCTCAAGATACCGGGTTTCACAGAAATCAATACCCTCTGCCAGCACATCTGAAGCCAGGGATTTTTCACCCATATCAATGAGAAACAGTCCTTTTAAGAGATATATTTCAGAATATTTTCTGTAATATTCGGTGACTGAAGATCCTTCGGATGAATCATTGAGAGAATTCATGAGCCTGTCAAGTCTGGAAACTGCAGCTTCTGAGGCTCTTCCGGAGTAATGGATATCTCTTGCATCATTGATAGCAGCATGAAACTGCTCAGAGTTCTCAAGGGCCCCCGAAACAAAAAGAGGAATGAAAAACATCAGAATGATTATTAAGGATTTATTCACCTTCAGCTCCTTTGTCATAGAGAATCCCGTAAAAGGCCGGGATAAGAATCAAGGCTGTGATTGTTGAGAATATAAGACCGAATATGATAGTACTGGCCATAGGTCCCCAGACAACGGACTCTCCTCCCAGTCCCAGTGCCGTAGGCAGCAGACCTGCGATAGTAGTCAGGGAAGTCAATAAAATAGGCCTTAATCTTGTTCGGGCGGCCTCCAGAACGGCCTGAGCAACAGCCATTCCCTCATCCCGCAGCTCATTTACAAATGAGATGAGAACGATGGAATCGTTGACTGCAATTCCTGCCAGTGCCACCGCAGAATAGAGTACTGTCGTGGAAAAAGGCGTCCCTGAAATAAAGAGATAAATTACCACCCCCACAAAGGCAAAGGGCACCGTAAGGAGAATGAGAAAGGGCTGTGAATATGAGTTGAACTGGGCCCCCAGAATCAGGTAGATAAGGAATATCCCCAGAAGAAATATCCTGGCGATCTGAATAAGCAGATCATCCAGATCAGAGAATTCCCCCCCCACGGAGAGGCGCATATCAGGATATCTTCTCTCAAACTGCTGCTCATAGAGTGCCTTAATCTCCCCGTTGATATCCCGGAGCCCTGAATTGTCATAAGCATCGGCGGTTATTGTGATCTCCCTCTTACCGTCCAGACGCCTTATAGATGCAAGGGCGTTCCCCTGCTCCAGCCTGGTAAGTGAAGAGAGAGGAACCTGACTGCCCGAGGGAGAGAGAATCTTCAACTGGGAAAGCTCTTCCGCCTTCAATTCTCCTGCAGCGCTGAATCCTATGAAGATTTCAACATCCTTGTTATTCTGGAAAAAACTGCTGGCCCTGACACCGTCCAGAGACGCTCTTATGAACTGTCCGATATAGACTGCAGACATTCCATTCCTGGCTGCAGCATCGCCATCTACTACAACCCTGAGTTCGGGTGTTCCTGATTCATAATTATCCCTTATATTGTACAGTTCAGGATAAGATCCAAGCTCTTCTCTTATTACAGAGCTGACTCTTGTAAGATCTTTGTAGGAGTCCCCGAAAAGCCTATAGGAAACAGGTGATGATGTGGGAGGACCGTTGGTAGCCCGCCGGAAAATGATCTGCTCTGCTCCGGGAATATCCGATGTGAGAGATTTCAGCTCGGCCATAATCTGGATTATGCTCCTGTCACGTCCTTCACTTTTTTCAGTCAGATCAACCACAATCTGTCCCAGATTACCCTGTACAGTATTACCGGCGCTCTCTCCACGGAATCCTATAAAACTGTTGATTCCCGCAATTTCTCCATTTCCGACAAGTGGGATCAGTCTCTCTTCATACTCTTCAATAAGATCCTCTGTACTTTCAAGAGAGGAACCGGGAGGCAGATCCACATCAATATAAAAGAGGGTAAAATCTTCCGCACTGAAAAGATCCTGATTCAGGAAAGGAACAAGAGAAAATGAAGCTATACTGAAGACAAAGATGATTATTACAGAAAGTTTCTTTTTTTTGTAAATCCTTCCAAGAATTTCTGAGAAGCCATTCTGAACTTTATGAAAATAAAAGCCCTCCTCTCTATTCTTCTTTCTTTTTCTCTCCGGCCAGTCGGCATAATGAGAAGGTAGAAAAATAACAGCTTCCAGGGTTGAGACGATGAGGGCGATAGAAACTGTAAGAGGAATAATCCTGAGGAATCTCCCTATGGTTCCAGGGAGGAGCATAAGGGGAATAAAAGCAGCTACCGTTGTCGCAGTCGCTGCAAAAACAGGGAGTACAACCTGATTGGTCCCGTCAATGGCAGCCTGCCGGCGTTCCAGTCCCAACTGTTCAAGACGAAAGCTGTTCTCGATGATTACAATGGCATGATCCACTATAAGACCCAATACAAGAACAAGGGCAAAAAGGGTATTACTGTTAAAGGTCTCACCACTCAGATCCAGAATAAGAAAAGTCAGAGCAAAAGTTACGGGAATTCCCAATGCAGTCATCAGCGCATTCCGGAGTCCAACAAAGGCAAAAAGAAGAACAACCAGGAGAATCAGACCGAAGAGGGCATTATTCACCAGGATATCGATGCTGTCCCTGATCTGTATGGTTGAGTCATTCTGAATATCCAGGCTGATTCCCGGAGGTAAAGACTCTTCCCATTTGACACTCAGCTCTCTCAGCTCTTCCACTATTGCAATAGAATTCCCACGGGGAACCTTGGCAACCCGGATTGTCACGGCTGTCCTGCCGTTGAATCTTGAGCGTACACCGCGGGGATCATAGCCGTCTTTAACTTCTGCTACATCCCCCATCCGTAGAAAACCATTGCCATCGGCGGTCTGTCTGATAATTACATCTTTAAATTCTTCAACAGACCCAAGCTCACCAATAGTTCTGACAAGCATTTGACGCCGTCCATTGCTCAAAGTACCTCCAGGCACATTACTATTTCTCCCCTGTATTGCCTGAACCATCTCATTAACACTGAGTCCATAACTTTCGAGGCTTCCGGGATTAACCTCAATAAAGATTTCCCGGTCCCTGGCGCCGATAAAATCTGCAGAGGAAACATCTGAAATACGAAGGATCTGCTCCTGCAGACGTTCGGCTTCCTCTATGAGAGCGGCATAAGAAGAACCGCTTTCATCGGCTTCCTCGTTGGAGATTGAAAGAACCAGCTCAACCACAGGCAGAAAATCATTTGAAGAAAAATCATCAACAGTACTCTCCAGAGTCCCCTCTGGAAGAGAAACCTTACTAAACCTTGCCCTGACATCCTGAAAAAGCTTATCAAATTCATCCTGGGATATTCCACTGTCAAACTCAACACGTACTGATGAGACTCCCTCTGATGTGACAGATTGAATTTTATCTAGATTATCCAGTCCCTGCATTTCGTTTTCTACAGGAATAGTAATAAGTTTTTCTACATCTTCGGCAGCCACACCCGGATAGGGAACTAGAATACTAACCCAGTAAAAGGGTACTTCCGCAAACTGCTCCCTGGGCATACGGCTAAGACTGAGACCTCCAAGGATAAGTACGGTAACCATCAGGATGTTTAGAAAAACAGGGTTTTTTACCGAAAATCTTCCTATATTCACAAGCTGTCCTCCAGTAAACTGGGGATTACCGAATCTCCTGGAATAAGAGTATTCAGTCCGGTAACAATGATAAGATCTCCAGGTTCTACCATAAGATCTGTTCCCGGTATCTTTGAAATGGAGGCACGGTTTCCCAGAGACTGAGTCAATCTGACTTCAACAGCTTCCGCTGTATTATCTTTCACTCTGAAAATATAGTTCAGTCCATTTCTACTGACGATAGAGGAAGAGGGTACAATCAGCATATTTGTACCCATGTTATCGGGCTTGATCCTGACTGCGGCTGACATTCCCGATTTTACACTTCCGTTCAGCTCATTCTTCCAGCTTAGAATAACAGGGAACCCTCCAGCTGTACGGCTGCTTCCGGGAGAGACAGCGTCAACAGTCGCCTTTATATTCAGATCAGGCAGAGAGTTCAATATAATCTGAGCGTCATCTCCTTTCTTCACAAGAGGTATTTCATCCTCCCCGAGAGTAAGACGAAGTCTGAATGAGGAAGTATCAACAATATGCGTCACTGCCACTGAGGGCTGAATATAACTTCCTACGGAGATAGAAATATCACGACCACTGATATATCCATCAAAGGGTGCTTTAATACTGGTATTATCAAAAGTATCCCGGACCTGTTCCATTCGAAGCCTTGCAGATTCCAGCCTGGCCCGTCCCTGACTGAAAATCAGTTGAGAAGATCCTCCTGTCTTGAATGATTTCTCAAGAGCTTCAAATTCTATTCTGGCAGCTTCATAATCCTGTCTGGAAGATTCAAAACTGATACCAGCCATTCGGTCTTCCACTTTAAGAAGAACATCACCTTCATTTACATAATCACCTATTTCAAAGAACACCTCGGTAATAAGACCACTGGTTTCTGAAATAATATCCGCTTCTCTTATCCCCTCTATAATTCCCGAGGAATCTATTGAGGTAAAAAAGGGCTCTTCAATGGCTTTTTGAGTATATACAGGAACCGCTTCCTTCTCGCCTGTTTCACCATAAGAACTGGCCGAACTTATATCATCCTTTTTATCACTGCCGCAGGATATAATAAGTATTACAAATAATAGAATTACCGTTAGTTTAATTTTCATAGCAAAATCCTCTTCTTGAAATAATATAATGATTTATTATTCAAAACGCCAATTTTATGGATATATTTTCAAATATATATATAGAAACTATTTAGACAAGATTTCCAGGCACCCCGCTCTTCTATCACATATAATAAAAGAATGAAAAAAATATTACATGTGGATAACAGTTCGTTTGTCCGGAAGATTATCCGGAACATCGCCATAGAGAAAGGACTTCAGTTTGAAGAGGCCGAGGGAGAAAAGGCTGCTCTCGAAATTCTGAAAAGTAAAGATATCGATCTGATCATTACGGGCCTCGAACTATCGGATACCTCGGGAGAGAGTTTTATCTCAAATCTGAAAAAGTCTCCCCATGCCCGGGTCCCGATTATTGCGGTGACCTCCAACAATTCCCTCGAATCCAGAGAAGAACTTTTCGAGATGGGCGTAGTGGATTATATTCTCAAGTCCGAGCTTTCCAAGAATCGTCTGGATAAATATTTTGATATATATTTGAATGAAGACAGTTTCACACTGCAGCTGCAGGCACTGAACATCGCGGTGCTGGACGACAGCAAGGTAGCCCTTACGGCTATCAGAAGTATTTTTGAGCTCAATAACATCAGGAATGTACAGTATTTCCAGAACCCCAGGGAACTTCTGAAATCACAGGAGGAATTCTCCATATATCTGGTCGATCTTATTCTGCCTGATATTCCAGGTGAGGATGTTGTAGTTGAACTCAGAAAACGAGGCGGTGATAAGGTTATCATCGCTATATCGGGAATCAGAAGCTATAAATCCATGAGTCAGATTCTGCTGTTCGGTGCGGATGACTATATAATGAAACCCTTTGATGTGAATTTATTTCTGGCCAGAATGAAAAACTCTGTCCGTATGCTCTCCCTGATGAAAGACCTGAGAGAGACAAAGGAAGAACTCAAAAAACTGAAAGGCCTTTAGCTTAAATCAATATATCCCGGGATTATTTCTATTATTACTCCCGGGGAGCATATTTAAGGATCTGATCCTTCAGAATTTCCTCATATTTTTCCAGTTCCTTCACCACCAGTTTCTGCTGAGGTGTAACATCGGTTGAATACTTTAAATTTTCAAGAACCTTCAGAAAAGCTCCGTGATCCAGAGCACCCCGGGCCTTGGGAAAAAGGATTCTTCCCGCACAGGCGGATTTCCAGGCACTCATCTCTTGTTCATCCAGAGTATCTGGAAAATTCCTTCCTATAAAACGACGCAGCATCTCAGGGATGCGGGGATCAAAGAAGTTAAGAGTCTGGTGCTTCAGTTCCTCCGGCGGAGTCTGGTGAAGGATCTTCATTCTGATCCTGTCATCATCCCGGAAGAACCCCCCCGAGTAGATCTGCAGATCAGGATCATCCACCACAGGATAGTACTTTGACTTATCCTGATTAAATACCTCTCTGATTTTCTGCAGCAGTGTGGGATCAGTATTGAGGATCTGACTGTGTTTCAGACAGAGCTCCTTATCAATGCCGAGCCTCTGGGCAGCAGCATCATCCAAAGTAGAAAGGGGTGCCACAATGGGACATTTCCCCAGATGAAGATCCTTTAACGGGATTCGATCCAGACCCTCCTCTTCCAGCTGTTTCCGGGGAGTAAAGATTCTGTAGCGGATCTCTTCAACACTCAGTTCCATTAAGGGGGATGGATCATATCTCAGATCAAAACAGTGAATGGAGTTCCTCATCATCGGATCAACGACCAGAGGAGCAATCAGGGTAGTACAACCCAGAGGGCCTGTAAACATTCCCGATGTATGTACGACAGCCTCCCGAGTCTCCAGATTAATTATATTTTTAAGACTCTCTTTCTGTCTGTTTTCAAAGAAATAGCTGTAGAGTCGGGGCTGTTTCTCTTCCACCAGCTTAGCCATGGAAATGGTGGCATATACATCAGAGAGAGCATCGTGAGCATGTTCATGGCTGATGTTATTGGCTTCGCTGAGTTTTTCCAGCTTAAAAAGGGGTCTGCCGTCCTCATGGTGAGGCCAGTTTATACCATCGGGACGGAGGTCATGGGTAGCCCTGACAAGATCAAGAATATCCCAGCGGCTGTTGCCGTCCGCCCATTCTCTCCGATAGGGGTCCATAAAGTTGCGGTAATAGAGGTTACGGATAAACTCATCATCAAAACGGATACTGTTATACCCGGCCACACAGGTCCCGGGGCGGGAGAATTCCTTATCCACAGCTTTGATAAAATCATACTCCCTGAGCCCTTTTTCAAGGGATTCCTGAGGAGTGATTCCAGTGATCATACAAGCGTAGGGATCGGGAATATAGTCGGGAGTTATCCGGCAGTAGAGAACCACCGGATCTTCGATTATTTCAAACTGTTCATTAGTTCGGACCGCAGCAAACTGCGCCACACGGTCCCAACGGGGATTCTTACCGAAAGTTTCCAGGTCATACCATAAAAATGTCATGATCCTATGATAAGGGATTCACATGATTGGTCAAGTTGATTCGGCAAAGTACTTCAGGTTCCATATCTGGGACCGGGGATCTCCAACCAGCATGGGAGCCAGTTTTTCAAGTAACTTTTTAAAAACTCCGGTCTGCATAAAAGCCCGGGCATAAGACTCATCTTCCCAGCTTCCCACAGCCATGGCCCTGGGCGGCGCCGTCAGAAACTGCATTCTTACAAATCCCGGCTGTTTCTGACCAAGAGCCAGAATATCCTTTTCCCAGATGCTGCAGGCTTCTTCAAAAGCCTCTTCTTTAAACTCATAAATGACTGTTGCAGTATACAAATTATACTCCTTGTTACGACAAGAATGAAAAATATCCCTCTCGTGTTTTGAAAGCCGGGAACCTGAGTTCCTGAGCTTTTCACCAGAAGTATAATCCATCGAAAAATGAATTATTCATAAAACAGTCATAATTTCTCAAGAATTCCATATCCCTATACCAGAGCCCCGTCATGAGATCAATGCTCCCACCGAGATAAAGCCCAGAAGCAGAAGAATAAACCCTCCTGAGAAGATGACACCCAGTAAAGTTGCCCCCACAGGGAAGAGAAGGACTGCCACAACCACAGTCAATATGATTTTAATAAACAGACCTATTCCCGAAAAGAGAAGGCCCAGAAAGAAAAACAAAAACTTCAGAATGAAGATGCCCCCGAATATAAAAAGAAATGCCAAAAACGCTAATTCAAACATTACAAAAACTCCTTAACAATTATAAAAAACTAACCCCATGGAGACCAAAAGTGCCTAAGGGTCTATCTATAGCTAATACAAAGACCGTGCCAATTGATTTCCAGGCTTCAAAAAAGGAGTTTGAAAAGTGATCTGTGGGATTTCTACTGATATTTGGCGAATTCTGCCAGATCAGATATGAATAATATATGTACAATAAGCCCCCCCACAGGCTATTGTTGCTGTATGACATTTGAACCTACAGCACTGAAACTGACGATTCTCTTCCTGACCGCCCTTACTGCCGGATTTGTGGACTCCATAGCAGGGGGAGGAGGACTGATTACCGTTCCTGTGCTGCTGGCCGTAGGAATACCACCCCATCTGGCTCTGGGCACGAATAAAGTTCAGTCCACCTTCGGCTCCAGCACTGCGGCTATCCGCTATGCCGGGTCCGGTCTGATTATCAAAGATCAGATTTTAACAGGAGTCGTCTTCACCCTGATCGGCGCCATTCTGGGAACTCTTCTCATACAGATAATTCCGGCAGATTTCCTTGGAAAAATAATTCCCTTTATTCTCCTTGCCGTTTTTTTTTATACACTCCTTTCCCCCAATCTGGGTCATAAGGAAAGGGACGCCAGAGTAAAAAAATCTGTATTCTACACTGTTGCAGGACTGACCCTGGGGTTTTATGACGGGTTTTTCGGTCCCGGTACAGGTTCTCTATGGACCATAGCCCTGATCAGTTTTCTGGGTTATGACTTGAAGGGAGCCACAGCCACTACCAAAATTACAAATTTCACAAGCAATATTGTAGCACTGACAGTCTTTATCATAGGTGGAAAGATTCTAATTCTTCCCGGCCTTATTATGGGAGCAGGTCAGGTCTGCGGAGCCTGGGTCGGTTCTCATCTTGTGATAAACAAGGGAACCCGTTTTATCAGAATATTCTTCCTGACCGTTGTAGCCCTGACAATTCTCCGCCTATTCCAGCAGGAATACCTGGCAGGGTGAGTATGTACAGTGATGCCCATCTTCACAGCAGCCATTCTCCGTGTCCTGATATGAAGTCCTTTTCTGATGGAGGACTATATATCTCCTGTGCTGCAGGCCCTGATGACTGGCAGACTCTGTTGGACACGAAATATATTGTACCCTTTCTGGGGCTGCATCCGGAGAGGATCAATGAGAACTGGGAGCGTCTGATGCCGCAGCTGGAAAAACTCATAGAACAGAATCCTCATGCAGGGATAGGTGAATGCGGCCTGGACAAACGCTTTTACAAAACAGTTCCCAAGGCAGTTCAGGAGAAGATTCTCAGCCGGCAGATTGAAATTGCTGAGAAATACAGACGCCCTGTCGTTCTCCATCAGGTTGGAGCCTCCGGAGCACTGGCAGATTTCCTGTCAGATCTGAATCCAGGAGTACCCATGATGATCCATGGTTTTAAAGAGTCATCAGAAATTCTGAAGCGATATATAAAACTGGGAATGTATATCTCTCTGGGGCAGGGAAGCCATTGGGATCATGAGGACTTTCTGAAGACGGCCCGCTTGATCCCACGGGATAAGCTGCTTCTGGAAACCGACTGGCCCTATTGTATCCCTGCATCTGCCTCCGGAACGGGAGGGGACAGAGATCACAGACCCTCCTATTCAGACTGCCTTTCAGAGCATTACAAAAGGGTTTCCGCAAAATTTGGAATTGACATTCCCCTCCTGAGCAGGTTAGTAAAAGAGAATGGAACGCTTTTTACGCATTGACCGTCTTATCGGACGGGAGAAAAGAGAGAGTCTCGCAGAGAAGAGAGCCTGCATAGTCGGCCTCGGTGCTGTGGGAGGTTATGCCCTGGAGGCTTTGGCCCGCAGCGGAGTCGGATATTTCACTCTCGTTGATTTTGATACGGTCAATCTGACAAACATCAACAGACAGCTCCTGGCTCTGGAATCTACAATCGGAGAATCCAAAGTGGAACTTGCCAGAAGACGGATTCTGGATATTAATCCTCAATGCAAGGTATCAGCCCTGAATATATTTGCCCATGATGAGTCAATGGAGCAGATCTTCTCGGAAAAACCGGATGTATTGATAGATGCCATCGACTCCATGGCTCCTAAACTTACCCTTCTGGAATATGCGTGGAATAGGGGTATTCCCATTGTTTCATCCATGGGAGCCGCGGTGCATACTGATCCATTTTCAATAAGATGCAGCGACCTGATGAAGACTCATACCTGCCCCCTTGCCAGACAAATCCGGAAAAAACTCCGGCGCAGAGGAGTTGGAAAAGGGATCACCTGCCTCTATTCTGCTGAGACTGTGGAATATGATTATAAAGATCCGGAAGAAGAGGAGAATCCCGACAGGAATGAACAGGTACTGGACAGGGGAAGGAAACGAAAGGTGTTGGGGAGTCTGCCGACCATAACCGGCATCTTCGGCCTGCAGATAGGACATTGCGCCCTGGAGAAACTTCTGGGTGGAAGCTTTCGCTGAGTGGCCCGGCTCATTATAAAGAAGACAATTCAGCGGCGCCCCTAAAGGGCGCCGCTGATAAAATGTTCGACTATTTAAAAGATTTCAGAAGAGCAACAAGGAAATCACGAAAGGGCTCCAGTGAAGGGACATAGAGACGCTCCCCAGGAGTATGAACTGCTTCCATGCTGGGTCCCATGGAAATCATATCCATTCCCGGATACTTGTCACCGATCAGCCCGCACTCAAGTCCTGCATGAATAGCTTCTACAACAGCCTCTTTCCCGCAGCACTCTTTGTAAATACGGGTACATCTTTCAAGGAGAGCCGATGAGGGATTGGGTTTCCATGAAGGATACTTGTTCAGAGTAAAACAACTGCCTCCCGCCAACTCGGCAACTGCAATCATTCTTTCGTTCATATCTTTAAGTTCTGACATAACAGCAGATCTCTGGCTTGTCTGCAATCTGGCCTTATCGGCAGATATTTCAGCCCAGGCCAGGTTGCTGGAAGTTTCCACAAGTCCCTCAATATCTGATGACATTTTTTCAACACCATGGGGTGTCAGACGGATGGTCCTGAGAACACGCTGGGCAGAGTCTGCATTAAGAACTTTTCCAGGAGCAGAAGCTTCGATCACTGTCAGAAAAAAATCTTCTTCCACTGTACCGCATTCCCCTTTCAGCAGTGACGCCCACTCAGCAATGAGAGGCCGGATATCTCCATCTGCTGCAAACACGGCATCAGCATCACGGCAGATTGCATTGGTAGCACCGCTGCCACCGTTAATAGAGGCAAGAGAAAATCCCTTCTGAGTACTCAAACTGCTGAGAACCCTTTCAATCATTTTAAGAGCATTACCATGATTGAGGGCAATATCCATACCCGAATGACCTCCCTTGAGACCTCCCAGAGTAAGGGTGTAAAACTGTGCAGAACCAGGGGCTGCAGAATTGACGGGAACTGTGAAATCACTGTCAGCGCCACCGGCGCATCCGATTGTAAAGATACCTTCCTCTTCGGAGTCCAGGTTGATCAGGACTTTACCTTCCACAAAACCGTCTTCCAGAGCATTCGCACCTACAAGGCCTATCTCTTCATCTGAGGTAATAAGGATCTCAATGGGAGGATGCTCCGCATCTTCTGAACTCACCAGCTCCATTGCCAGAGCAATGGCGATTCCGTTATCCGCACCGATTGTGGTACCATCTCCTTTTATCCAGTCACCCTCTCTTACAAGCTTAACTGCATCTTTTGTAAAATCATGATTTGATTCGGGAACCTTCTCACAGACCATATCCGAATGTCCCTGAAGAACAATTATTGGAGCCTTCTCATATCCGGGGGTTGGGGGAACCCTGATCAGCAGGTTATCAGTTTTATCCTGCTTTACTTCGTATCCCCTCTTCTCAGCCCAGCCTCTCAGATAGGCGGTAATGGGTCCGCGGTTTCCCGACTTTCGGGGAGTTTTATTGATTTCCTCTAGAAAGGATATAATTCTATCGCTGTGATTCATTTCTTACCTCTTTTTCTTTGAATTGTGACCACTGCCAGCAGCAAAGCTGCCAGAACAGACATGACCATAATCAGCCGGTCAAATAAAAATTCAGTTCTATTATAGACTGTGGGATCACCATCATAAACAGGAACATCCACAGTTAGGACATCCTCTGTAAAGGGCTCCAGATACTCAACAATTTTACCATTGGGATCTATGAGACAGGTGAATCCGCCGTTAGTCGCCCGGACCATGGAGCGTCTGTTTTCAACGGAACGAAATACGGCCATACCTACGTGCTGTATAGAACAGGCCTGTGCAGGAGACCATGAGTCATTGGTGACATTGACCAGGACCTGTGCACCCTCTCTTATAAAATTACGGCTCAGATAACCGAATGTATCTTCAAAACAGATGAGGGGAGAAGCCTTCACTCCGTTTACATCGAAGACTGTATAATCACTTCCCTTTTCGTAGAATGTTGCTCCGTTATCCAGAATATATTCATAGAATCGGGGAAACAATTTTACATATGGAAAATGCTCACCAAAGGGAACAAGATGGATTTTATGGTATTTGTCGGCAATCTCTGATCCCTCGAACTGAAGAACCGCATTATAGGTGACCTTCTTGCCCGCCGAGAGTCTGGTATCATTATTACCAATGATAAAGGGTGTATCTGTCTTCTCAAGAAAGGTCATAAGTTTCTGGACAAGAGCCAGCCTCTCTCGATCATCCCGTCGCTTGTTATGCCACTCAATAGAGGGGACAAAAGCTGTTTCGGACCAGATAACTACATCGGGCTTATCCTCTTCCAGAGTTTTTTCCGACAGTTCAAGAAGTTTATCAAGAGCCCGGGTATAGACTTCCGTACCACTGAGCCAGGCATTTATATCGTGCTGAATCAGAGAGGTTTTCCATTTAGGGCCATCTTCATAATCTACTTTATTTATACCTGAATACAGCAGACTTCCTGCCAGAATGACAAGGTAGACAATACCGGGGATTACCAGAAAACGTGCCTTTTTCAAGACTTCGAAGGAGGCCCCCTCCTCTTTCCTGAAACGGATATACCTGGCTATCCATATTGACGGAAAGACCACAAGCATGGAAACTCCCAGGACCCCGGTGATGTCGGCAATTCCGATTACAGCGGGGTTTCTGTACTGTGTGTATCCCATAATTCCGTATGAATAGCCGAGAAATCCTCTTGTTCTGAAGATTTCAAATCCAAGCCAGAAAACCAGCTGCAGAATGTATCCCCAGCGGGAAAAAGCCCAGTCGGCCCATTTAAAGACAGGAAACCAGAAAATAAAATATATGCCATAGATAAGGGGTACTACCACAAAGGACGTTGGATTGAATTTAGCCAGCCAGAAGTTCAAAAGACTGTAGGCAAAATACCCATAAAGAGCTCCATATAACATGCTCTTTAAAAACCCGACCCGGTTGATCAGAATAAATATGGGAATCAGGGCAAACCAGGCAAGGAATGCGAATCCCCATCGGTACATAAAGTTTGGAAAGGATAGAGCAAAAAGCAAAGATCCCGAAACCAGCAGAAAAAGCTCTGTAAGCCAGGGATATTTTTTAAGAGTGTTCTCCATAAGAGTATCTCTCCTGTATTTTAAATTTATAACCGTAGACAGAAGTCCATCAAGTCAGCCCCGATTGTACCCCAGAAAATAGTATTGTGAAAGCAGAAGGGGCCCGGAGAAATCAGCCTTAAATTCAGTAGATATATTCCTTTTTAAGAGATATTTTGCATAAAAGAACCTACATGCCTATAATCACAGGACAGGAGATTGTAATGCAGCAGGGGTACATACTTACAGCAGAGAGTCTGGATAATAAGGGCAGCCACGAAATTCATCTTACCGGAACAGGTTCGGAGGGGCCCTTTTTTATCCTGATCACAGATAATAAGCCGGTTTTCTTCATTCCTGGAGATACTCAGCTCCCCTCTGATCTAAATATCTCAAAGAGAAAATCCCTCAAACTGACAAACTATTCAGGAACCCCTGTAGATGCTCTTTACTTCAATTCCATGCATCAGTTTTATGCAGGCCGGGATAAACTTACAAGTCAGGAATACCGGGTATTTGAAAGTGATGTATACCCTGCAGATCGCTATCTGATGGAGCGCTTTATTACCGGCAGAATCAGATGGGAAGGCATAGGACAGCGCATAAACGGAGGGATTCAGTATACAAATCCTGTCATAACAGCGGTGGAAGTAGATGAGAAATGGCAGCCTGAGCTCAGGATTATGTCACTGGATATTGAAACCGGCAAAGACGGCGAGATATATTCCATCGCCATGCATGGGACAGGTTATAACACTGTAATCGATGAATTCAAAAAGATACTGATCCATAGTGACCACAGTGGAAGCAAGGGAGATATGCAGTTCTGCCCGGGTGAAGCTGAAACACTGAAAGCATTTCAGACCTGGGTACAGAAGTGGGATCCCGATATAATCACCGGCTGGCATGTCATAGGATTTGATCTTGCTGTTCTGGAGAAAAGATACAGACTTCATGAGATTCCCATCCTCCTCGGCCGGGACAGCCAGCCCCTGAAAATAAAGGAGAACCGAAGCGGGTTTTTCTCCGCAGAGTGCAGAGGCAGGCAGATCATTGATGCCCTGCAGACCATGAGACAGAACTTTTATAAATTCGAGAATTTCAAGCTTGAGACAGTAGCCCAGGCGCTTCTGGGCCGTGGTAAGGATATCGGCGGAGACGGAGCTGCCAAGGTAGAGGAAATAGAGAGGCGATACAGGGAAGATCCCGAAAGTCTGGCAAAATATAATCTTGAAGACTGTATTCTTGTCAGCGATATTCTGAAAAAGACGGATCTGATCGGGCTTATTCTGGCAAGAAGAGAGATGACAGGTCTTCCCCTTGATCAGGTGAACAGAACGGTAGCCGCTTTTGACTTCTTTTACCTTCCCCGTCTTCACAGACATGGCCTTGTCGCCCCGAATACTTCAGATGTTCAGGCTGGAGAAAGTGCTGCAGGGGGCTTTGTGTTCTCAGAGGAGCCGGGGCTCTATGAACATGTCATTGTCCTGGACTTCAAGAGTCTCTACCCCTCTGTCATCAGAACATTCAACATAGACCCCCTGGCACTGATTCGAAAGGCAGACCGCAGTATCACAACACCCACAGGCCACAGTTTCTCCAGAACAGAAACAATTCTTCCTGAGTTCCTGGCGAACTGTATGGAACTGCGTCAAAGGGCAAAAGAGGAGAGGAACGATCAGCTCTCACAGGCTATCAAGATTCTAATGAATTCCTTTTATGGTGCCATGGGCACAACAGGCTGCCGCTTCTACAACCCCGACCTTCCCCGGGCCATAACAGGCACTGGTCAGTGGATTCTTAAAGAAACCGTACGCTGGCTAAGAGAGGAAGATTACAAGGTCATTTATGGTGATACAGACTCAGTATTTGTCTGCCTCAAGGATAAAGAGAAACACAATGCCCGGGAGGCTGCACAGAAACTGGCAGACAGGGTGAACCATTTTATGGAAAAAAAAGTGATGGAGGAATCCAGCGTCTTTTCCCATCTTGAAATTGAATTTGAAAAACTCTATTCACGCTTCTTTCTTCCTCCACTCAGAGGATCAGATATGGGAGCATGTAAACGCTATGCAGGCCTTCTTGATAAAAACGGACTCACAAGTCTTGAATTCACGGGGATGGAATTCGTACGCTCAGACTGGACTGAGATGGCCCGGAATTTTCAATATGAACTGTTCAGACTGTTTTTCAATAAGGAAGATGCGGCGGCCTGGATTATGGAATATATAGAAGATCTGAGAAACGGAAAGATGGATGATGAGCTGGTCTATAAAAAGGGCTTGAGTAAGGCTCCCGAAGAATACACAAAGAATGTCCCCCCCCATGTGAAAGCAGCTCTTCTCCTCCCCATCAGCGAGAGACACAAAATCAGATCTGTTGAATACATCATGACAGCCGCGGGACCTGTTCCGATACAGATGAATCCCAAGGAACCTGACTACGAACACTATATAGAGAAACAGATCCGCCCACTGGCTGATGCGGTTCTCCCCTACATGGGACTGAGCTTTGATGAACTGTGTCACGGTAAGCAGCTGGACCTGTTCTAAAACTTGCATCAACAGGGCGATTGTAAGAATATAATTCCAATCCGGCCATTTCAGGGGTATAATTATAATAAGATCCCACACCAGGAGCCGCCGGAATGGATATGTCCAGTGATCTGCAGAATGAAATTGTCCATGTTCTCCAGGAAGAGAATACCATTGTATTTATAATGAGTCATACAGGAGAGTACCTGAGTCTTCTGGGAGGCACAAACAGAGCTTTGTACTCAGATGGTTCCGTACTCATCGGGAAAAGTTACCCCGATGTTCTGATAAAGGAAAAAGCTGACTACTTTCAGTCTCTTCTTGAAAAAGTAGTCCGCACAGAGCAGGCGTTGGAAATTGAATATGAATTATCATCATCAGATTTCATTGAACAGATGACTGAAGGACCTTCATCCATCCAGAGATTCAAAGGGAATCTCTATCCTCTGGAGATTGATCCTGCAGACATTCAGCACAAAGTTGTCTGGGTAGTACACAATATTACTGATAAAAAAAATAAACCGAAAAGAATACCTGACTAATCCATAGTCCTGTTCTTCCAGACAATCCCCTCACCGAACTTGAACTTAAATGTAAAATACAGAGCCATGGCCAGTACATTCAGATATTGGAAAGGATAAAGAAAAACACTGAAGATAGGCAATTTTCTGTCTATTACATTGAGTAACCACATCAGAAAGAAAATCACCACAGAAAAGACTATAGCCAGAGAAACCTTACCCTCAGAAAGATCCATAATCAGCCTGAATACAGGGTAATCTATAAAAAGCAGAACAAGTATAATTATCCCTATGAGAAGAAATATATTTCGTCCGACAGCATTATAAACATTCTTTCCAATACCCCGGAATGATTCTGCAAAGCTTTTATACATCTGACAGGCCACATGAGGCTGGGCATCAAGAAATTTCGTCTTATATCCCCTCTGCTTCACGGTCTTACCAAAAGCGACATCCTCAGTTATTTCATGTTTTACGGCTTCAAAACCGTCAATCTCTTTAAATACATCAGCCTTAACAAAAAAATACTGTCCCAGACAGAAAGATGCCTGTTTCCACTTTATGTAATCAATGGCGGGCAGGGGCATAATGATGGTGGTCATGATGTACATAGCCGAAACATTCATAACTTCACCGAAGGTTCCAATCAGCTCCCTGGGGTATGCTGAAACAAGGTCGGCCTTATGGTAGAGGGCATTGGTCATACAGAATGAAAGACTTGTTCTGCTGTGAATTGTATCTGCATCGGAAAACAGATAGTAATCCCCCGTGGCATATTGGCTGAGCTGCTGCAGAGCATATGGCTTGCCGAACCAGCCTTTTTTCAGAGGAGCCCCATTATAGATTCTCAGCCGGGGATATTCCCTGGCCATCTCATCAAGGATTTCTCCTGTACTGTCAGTGGAATTATCATTCATTACAAGAATTTCATAATTTTCATAATCCTGATCCAGAAGATATTCCAGGCAGGATCTGATATTTTCCTCTTCATTTCTGGCAGGAACCATCACGGAAATTTTAGGACCTTTTTTTACAGAAGGGTTTTTTGACTGATATCGCAGATAAAGAATATTAATAATGGTGTTAAGTAAAAAATAAGAACTTACAACGAGGATAATGATGTGAACAATATCTATGAAAAGCATATATCCCTCTTATCGGTTTTGAGCTTATACAGCCTGAGAAATTCTGTATTTCCCAGCCTATCCATCATATTATAGACGATTAATAAAAAATACCGCCCCTTTAGAGTTTATATAAAGAATAAGACAAGGCAGGAGACAAAAAGTATCACAAAAAAAATATTTGAAGAAATTCAGGGAGAGGAAAAACCGTATGGGCGTAAAAAAACCCCGCTTCATTGTCCCGGGGTTACTTATATCATCCGGCTTTATATTGGAATCTTAATGATCGCTCTCTGACCGGTTGAACTATCTTTACTTATCTATAGTATAGATCGGTCTTTGTGTGAATTCAGTTTAATTAATATCTTTATTTCATGAATTTACCTGAATTTATGTGAATTCCCTTTGCTCATAACCCTTTTTTGAGGAAAAACGCAATTTCTGAACTTGAAGGAGGACATCCGGGGACATTTGAAATACAGCCGCTCAGACAGTTACCGATCCCCATTCCGTCGGTCTGGACCCCCTTGAATCCCTGTCCGATCTTAACTGTTTCAGGCAGGGCACTTCCCTCTTCCTCAAGGACCTTCAACGCCTGCATTAATGATGCATAACAGGCACTGCATGCTCCTTTCTCATGAACATGACCTGCTAATTGTCTTGAAAGCGAGGACTGCTGAAGACTGCTGAACCCTTCTCCCTTATTCAGAGGCAGCAGAGTATCTTTACCCACATGGGGAATCCCCGCACCCAGAGCCGCCCCTTTGCTGATATAGGGAACATCATCTATGGTAAGACCCAGAAGAGTACAGGCATAACTGTCCATCAGAACAGGATCAAGAGCTGCCATAAACAAATTCATTGTCTGGGGATTGCCCCCTTCCTCAAAATCTGGATCTCCCTTTAATGCATCCACTAAGATAAGATCAGCCTTCAGTATCTCATTAAGATCGGCAATGGGCTGAAACAGACCTTCACTGTGATAACGCCTTTTCTCACTGTCGGGAATGCATCCCTTCAGATTTTTCATTGCACAAGTCATAGCGGTCTGACAATGTCCCTTAAGAACAGGCAGGTTGATAAGGCGGTCCAGATTCAACACGGACTCACAAATTCTGTAATCACCGTTTGTTGCCTCACAGCTGATAGAAGAATCCTTCTGCAGATCCACCAGAGGAACAGAGTATTTTTTTGACAGGTCGGTATAACCACAGATCTTGAAGGCACGCTCGGTACGGTCACCTACCCAGGAGCCTTCCAGAATACTTATATTGCTGAAATTCTGTTCCCTCAGGAATGTGATGATCCCTGCACAAAATTCAGGATGAGTCGTAGCCCCGGAAGAAGCTGTCTTTGAAACCACCAGATTCGGTTTCAGGCCGATATGCTCAGTTTCCCCCCAGTTTTTCCAGACTTCAGAGGCCTCCATTAATGCCTTCCCGGCCTCAAATGGATCAGTTCCATACCAGCAGAGAATCTGTTCTTCCGTCATAAATAACTCCTGATTTAACTTAAAAATCCATTATAACATATATTCAGAAGAGCAGAACATACGGGTAAATAGGAAATATATCAGCACAGACATGAGGAGTTCTTGACCAGAGTCTGATTTCTCCCATAATTAGGACCATGGAATTACTCTCACCTGCAGGAAATGTAGAAAAACTTAAATACGCATATCAGTATGGCGCCGATGCCGCCTATATCGGACTTCACAGCTTCTCATTAAGAGCAAAAGCTGATAATTTCGGCAAAGATGAAGCCGCTGAAATTGCCCGGATCAAAGGGGACAAGAAGCTCTTTTGTGCCCTGAACATTTACTTTCACAATCAGGACCTGGATCGTCTGGATGCTTCACTGGATCAGTTCGAAGCCTACCCTTTCGACGCCTTTATCATAAGTGACCTCGGAATAGTCAGGACAATGCAGAAGCGCTTTCCCGGCAGGGATCTCCATCTGAGTACTCAGGCAAACGCCCTGAACAGCGATGCTGTAAAACTCTACCGTGATCTTGGTTTTAAAAGAGTCATACTCGGGAGAGAGTGTTCTCTGAAGGACATTGCCCGCATAAGACGGGATGTTCCGGACATCGAAATTGAAACTTTTGTCCACGGTGCCATGTGCCTGGCCTATTCCGGCCGCTGTTTCCTGAGTAAAGAGATGATTAACCGCTCTGCCAATGACGGAAGCTGTGCTCATTCCTGCCGTTGGGATTACCGCCCTCTGGAAGGTCCGGCGAATACAGAAATGGTACTTGAAGAAGCTGAACGCCCCGGAGAATACTACCCTATTTTCGAAGGTGACGGTTTTACTTCCATTCTCTCCAGCAAGGATATCTGTATGATCGATTACATCCAGGATCTCAAGGATGCGGGTGTGGATTCTCTTAAGATTGAGGGGCGCATGAAGTCCATCTATTATACGGCCATCGTCACACGGGCCTACCGCAAGAAGATAGATTCACTGGAAGGAAAGTCTGTTTCCAATCTGGAAGGATACAGGGAAGAGCTTTTGAAGGTGAGCCATAGAGAATTTTCTACAGGTTTTTACTTCGGAAAAGATGATATTGAACAGCCCACAGGAAAGATGGAAACATCTCCCTATCAATTTCTTGGCTCCATCGGCAAAGAAACTGCCCCGGGAGAATATGACCTGGACGTAAAAAATCAGATTCTCAGCAGTCAGGAAATTGAATACATAGGACCAGACCTGCTTTACCAGGCAGACAGCGGCTTTAAACTGAAAGACCCCGAAGGGAATATCATTGAGAAAATTGACCACGGCAAGGCATGCACAATCATTCCCGGAGCAGAGGTAAAAGAGGGATATATTCTCAGACGGAATATTCAAAAATAGAATCCTCGGATCCCATGAAATGCTGAAATATTAAAACTCTGAAGCTAAATTTAATTTGCCTCTACAAGAACAGTGGATTACGATTAGAGCTGAATGGTAAGAGAATGACAAGCAAAGGTTATAAATTCTACAGACTCTTTTTCAAACTCAGAAATCTGATGATCCTAAAGGATGATCAAGCCAGAGCTGCGTCCCTTCAATATTGGCAGCAGTTTATCTTTATCAACCTGATGATCACTATATATACATTGGCTCTGCCTGCCGTGGTAGCGGGGACTTATCAGTTTTATATAGAAGGTATGATTTTCCCCTCATTGATCCTCCCCTTCTTTTATATTTTCTTTATATTAATGGGGCTTCTCCGCAGGATTCCATACAAGGTCAGACAGGGGCTTGTCAGCTGGGGATTTTATATCGTCAGTATTGCCTTACTCCTGACAACAGGTCCAAGGGGGGCCGGTCAGTTTTATATATCTCTTTCCATTGTACTATTACTGGTCTTTTCCAGCAGTCATAAGTCATGGCATGTAGTCATTATAAATACTATTGTATTTCTGGGATTGAGTGCTCTGTTCTATTTTGCAAAAGACAGTAATCTTCTGTTCCTGGAATTCGGAGCTTACTGGTGGATTATCGTCACAAATGCACTTTGTGTCAGTCTCATAATATCCATGACAATCCGTCTTATCCTGAAAGGAATGGACCGCCGTTACACAAAATCCCAACTGTTCAATAAACAGCTCATCATTGCGCATCAGGAAAACATGAGACAGATAAAGGTTCAGGAACAACTGAGACAAAGCGGCATGGTCATGATGGACAGCCGTCTGGATTTTGAAGAAAGGCTTCACATTGTCCTTAGATCTCTTGAGAAAGAACTTCAATGTACTACGGTCTGCCTGTCTCTGGCAGAGGGAGATAAATCCGAAGCGGTCTGTATCGCCGCCCTGCCTGATGGGATTAATAATCAGAGAGTGAACATCCCCGATTTTTCCGGTTCTTATCTGGAATATGATTATGAAGGAATAAGAAGTCTCGAAGACAAAACTCCCCTTATGCTCCATACAGAAGCAGAGGAATACTATTATGGATGCCGCTTCTATACATCGGAAACGAAAGGCTACCTTGAGCTTTTAATGCCTGGAAAGGCCGATCAGACCTCTCTGAATTATCTGCAGTTAAGCCTCTTTCAGTTAGGCAGTGCCCTGACCAATGAGCAGCTCATACGAAGCATAAAAAAGAGCCGGGACATTCTCGAATTCTCCTATGATGAAATTCTTCAGGCCTGGGCCCGGATACTGGAACTCAGAGATATTGAAACCCAGGGGCACAGCCGCAGGGTCGTCAGCATCAGTCTGAATATTGCCCTGAAAGTCAATCTTCCGGAAGACGAACAGATACAGCTGAAACGGGGGGCCTTCCTCCACGACATAGGCAAGCTGGGGATACCGGACAGAATACTCAAAAAAGAGGGACCTCTAAATGATGATGAATGGACACTCATGAGACGCCATCCGGAAATTGGAAGAGACTCGGTTATAAATATCCCTTTCCTCAAACCTGCAGTTCCGGTTATTTACCATCACCATGAACGCTGGGACGGCACAGGATATCCTTCAGGTCTTAAGGGTGAAGATATCCCCCTTGCTGCCAGGATTTTCATACTAGCCGATGTGTATGATGCTCTAATTTCAGACAGACCCTACAGAAAGGCCATGGAGAAAGAGGAGATCGTCAATTATATGAAATCCGAACGAGGGACCTATTTTGATCCTGATCTATTGGATATTTTTCTGGCGGATCTGGATAATCTCACCTACTACAGGGAACTGGGAGATTTCCTGAAGGCCTGAGAATTCAGCAGAGAGCTGATTGACATTTAATTAGGCCTGTGGTAATTTACTCAGGCATTAAAAACGGGCTGTAGCGCAGGGGTTTAGCGTACGTGTCTGGGGGACACGGGGTCGGCGGTTCAAATCCGCCCAGCCCGATAGTTTTTAATAGACTGAATCGATTTATCGGTTCAGTCTTTTTTTTTATAATTACTTATTTCATTATTTATTATAATAGAATTAAACAGACCTCACGGCATGGAAAAATTAGAAAAATACACAAATCTTAAGCATGCCTTCTATATTAAAGATGTAATTGTAAGCAAAAACCACAATATAGAATCTTATTCTTAATAACTATATGTCAGGACTACTGGAGGGAATATGAGTGACCATTTATTTATCCTAATATCACTATTTCTCATAGCACTCTCTATTTCAGTAATAATTCAAGCTTCTAATCAACATAAAAAAAAGCTTGATCTAGCGAACAATAAAAAGGATCAAGATAGATCATTGGTTTTCCTCAGTACAAGGCCGCAGAACTTCAGCGATTAAGGGTTTCTACATACCCAGGAAGACAAGGTGCACGCATGAAAACAAGAGTCGTGAGTATTGATGCTTCACTACCAAGAAATACAAGCACTGTCTACTTCTACGGAAGTAGACAGATATTTTAAGAAGCCGTGTGATAAAGGTGGATCTTACTTAAATCCTCATGTTTCTCTTCTTCTTGAGTTTCTAAATCATATCGAGTCTGCATATTCATCCAAAATCCAGCAGAGTTCCCGAAGAATCGAGAAAACCTTAATGCTGTATCAGCAGTGATCTTCCTGGACCCTTTAATAATACTCGCAATCCTCGGAGGATCAACGAAGATAGCTTTTGCCAAGGCATAAGATGTTATTCCCAGAGGATCAAGGAATTCTTCCTTCAGGACTTCTCCTGGTGTTGATAATTCAATTAAATCATGAGCCATGGGACACCTCCTTAGTGATAGTCTGCAATCTCAACATCAAAAGCATTTCCATCAACCCATTGGAAACAAACTCTCCATTGAGCATTAATCCTAATACTATGCGGCCCTTCCCTATTACCTTTTAGAGCTTCAAGGCGGTTTCCTGGTGGAACACGTAAATCGTTAATATCTACGGCATCTTCAAGGAAACCAAGCTTTCTTCTGGCAACCTTAAAAATATCACTAGGGAATCCTTTCACCCGTGTCCGGTTCCAGACACTTTCTGTCTGATCATCGTGGAAGCTTTTGATCATACCTAATGTTAGTGCATTACACTAATAGTGTCAAACACCCATACTACTGACAACCGGCCTTCTGTCTATTTGGCAGGGATTCCAATTCTGTTAATTGGAAATAAACGAAAGAACACAAATCCTTCTATTCTTGATTCATGAACTGTTGTTGGATTTAATAGTGACTTGTAAACAAAAGCCTGTTCCTGATCATTTATAAAGAAACGATCTTGCGAATGTAACCCATGGCGAAGATCTTTAGAATTATATCGGTTATCACCCATTAAGAAGTAATGATCCTCTTCTATCAGATCATTCTCTGGAAATTGGATATTCCGGTGAAAACTGCCACCCATTCCGGTTTTATCCTGCCACCTAAGTCGCTTTTTTCAACCGCTGGTTTCATCTAATCCCGGGTGGCAGGTTTGAGTCAAGTTTTTTTATACATTTTCTTCCTTACAGACTCTCCCTGAAGCTCTATTCTGATAGAACTGTGAACAATACGGTCCATGATTGCATCAGCAATTGTTGAATCCCCTATAAGGCTGTGCCAGGATGATACCGGAAGCTGGGATAGAAAGATTGTAGACTTCCTTCCATGCCGATCTTCAAGTATATCCAGTAGTGCCAGCCGCCCCTGATTTTCAAAAGGAGAGAGTCCAAAGTCTTCAAGAATCAGTAGATCTGATTTATAGATTTTTGAGAGTACTTTCAGATATGTTCCATCATGTTTTGCATCCTTCAACTTTCCCAATAAACGACCTGTTAATTGATAAAAGACACTGTATCCTGCATCACAAGCCTGGTGGCCCAAAGCACTGCCGACATAACTTTTCCCCACACCAGTGGGCCCTGTAATCAGAATGTCTTTTCCATCCCTGATCCATGCACTGTCTGACAAACGGAGCATAAGATTCTTATCCAGATTCCGATTCAGAGAGAAGTCCAATTCACTGATACTTGCCTGGTACCTGAACCCGGCAGCCTTGGTTAATCTGGCTCGTTTTCGTTCACTCCTGTCTCCCCACTCAGAGTCGATGAGGTGAGTCAGAAGCTCATCTATTGTGTACTTTTCATTCATCCCTGTTTCAAGTAGAGTCTGGAAAGCATGGGCCATTCCATGAAGTCTCATCTCCTTCATTTTATCGATAGTAACCTGATTGTTATTCATACTAAACCTCCTATATGTAGTACTGTTTCCCTCTGATATTTTCAT